>JAOPZP010000523.1 GCA_025964055.1 Conexibacter sp. | reverse complement strand
GGGCGCGCACGCCGCGGGCCTGGACGGGGCCATCGTGCTCAGCGGCGTGACCACGGAGGCCGAGGCCCGCGCCGCGGCCGACCCCGCCCCCGTGGCGATCGCAGCGACGCTGGCGGCGCTCGTCCTGCGGCCCTGATGCGGCAGGATGGGCGGCCGATGCCGCGTCCCGTCGCCCTGCTGGTCAACCCATCCGCCGGCGGCGGCCGCGCGCTGCGCGCACTGCCCGCCGTCGAGGCCGAGCTGCGCCGGCTCGGCGTCCCGTTCCGCGTCGAGCGCACCGAGTCGGTGCTGCACGCCTGCGCGCTGGCGGTCGAGGCGGCGGCGTTGGACGAGGTCGTCGTGCCGTTCTCCGGCGACGGGCTGGTGGGCGCCGTCGCCGGGGCGCTGCGCGGCCGCGAGACCGCGGTCATGGGCCTCCTGCCCGGCGGTCGCGGCAACGACTTCGCCCGTGTCTGCGGCATCCCGCGCGATCCCGTCGCGGCGTGCGCGGTGCTGGCCGGCGGCGAGGTCCGCCCGGTCGACGTCGGCGAGGTCTCCGGGACGCACGGCGCGGGCCGCGTGTTCGTCGGCATCGCGTCGCTCGGCTTCGACTCGGAGGCCAACCGGATCGCCAACGAGGCGCCGTCGCGGCTCGGGGCGTTCGTGTACGCCTACGCGGCGCTGCGCACGCTGATGGCGTGGCGCCCTGCGACGTTCGACGTCGTCGTCGATCGCGACCGCCGCACCCTGGCCGGCTGGACGGTCGCGGCGGCCAACGCGAGCGCCTACGGTGGAGGGATGTTCCTTGCCCCCGACGCTGCGCTCGACGACGGCCTGCTGGACGTCGTGCTCGTCGCGCCGACGTCGCGCCGCCAGGCGCTGCGCTGCCTGGCGCGGGTGTTCAAGGGCACGCACGTCGAGCTGGACTCCGTGACCGTCCTGCGGGGCGCCGAGGTGCGGATCGCCGCCGACCGCCCGTTCACCGTGTACGCCGACGGGGATCCCATCGGGGATCTGCCCGTCACGATCCGGGCGATTCCCGGCGCCGTCCGGGTACTGCTGCCCGCAGCATGAGCCTGCTCGCCGCAAAGGTCGCCACGGCCCGCGCCGCCGGTGCGCTGTCGCGCCGCTCCGGCCGCGGCGGCACCTCGCTGCCCGGCAAGCTGCTGCTGCGGATGGAGCCCGACGCAGTGGGGGCGCTCGCCCGGCGCCTGCGGGACGGCAACGCGGTGATCTCGGCGACGAACGGCAAGACCACGACGGCGGCCATGGTCGCCTCGATCCTCGAGCGCGGCGGGCACCGGCTGGTGCACAACCGCGCGGGCGCGAACATGGCGGGCGGCATCGCCGGCACGTTGCTCGAGGCGGCGGGCCCCAACGGGTCGATCGACGGCGACGTCGGCCTGTTCGAGATCGACGAGTTCTGGCTCGACCGCCTCGTGGGCCAGCTGCACCCGCGCGCCCTGCTGCTGGCCAACCTGTTCCGCGACCAGCTCGACCGCTACGGCGAGCTGGAGGCGATCGCCGACCGCTGGCAGTCGGTCGTCGCCGACGCGCAGGACACCACCTTGGTGCTCAACGCCGACGACCCCCTGGTCGCCGACCTCGGCCGCGAGCGCGTCGGCACCGACAGCGTCGTGTTCTTCGGCGTCGAGGACCCCGCGATGGCGCTGGACGGCATGGCCCACGCGGCCGACTCCAAGCACTGCCGGCGCTGCGGCGCGCCCTACCACTATGACTTGATCTTCTTGGGGCACTTGGGGCACTACCACTGCGACGCCTGCGGGGCGACGCGGCCGGCGCCGCAGGTCGCCGCCGAGCGCGTGGTGCTCGACGGGCTGCGCGGCGCGCGCATCACGATGCGCCTGCCGGCCGCGACCGTCGACGTGCGGCTTCCCCTCCCCGGCCTCTACAACGTGTACAACGCCCTGGCCGCCGCGGCGCTGGCCGGCGCGCTGGGCGCGACGCCCGACGACATCGTGGCGGGGCTGGAGGAGGTCGCCGCCGCCTTCGGGCGCGCCGAGACCGTGCGCGTCGACGGCCACGACCTGCTGATGCTGCTGGTCAAGAACCCCGCGGGCGCCAACGAGGTGCTGCGCACGCTCGCGCTGGAGGACGGCGAGCACGACCTGCTGGCCGTGCTCAACGACCACACGGCCGACGGGCGCGACGTCAGCTGGATCTGGGACGCGGACTTCGAGAAGCTGGCCGGCCGGCTGCGCCACGTGACCTGCAGCGGCACCCGGGCGCCCGAGATGGCGCTGCGGCTGAAGTACGCGGGCGTGCCCGAGGACCGGCTCACGGTCGAGCCCGACCTGGCCTCCGGCCTCGATCGCGCGCTGGCCGCGGTGCCCGAGCAGCCGGGACTGCTGGTGGCGATCCCGACCTACACGGCGATGCTCGAGCTGCGGCGCGAGCTCGTGACGCGCGGTGTCGCGGGGAGCAGCTTCGGGTGAGCCTCGACGTGGTGTGGCACGACGTCGAGTGCGGCGGCTACGGCGAGGACGTCGCGCTGTGGCGGCAGCTGGCGGAGACCGAGACGCGGGGCGGCGAAGGCCCCGTGCTCGACGTGGGCGCGGGCACCGGCCGCATCTCGCTGGACCTGGCGGCGCGCGGCGTGGCGGTCACGGCGCTGGACTCGGAGGCGTCGCTGCTGGCGGCGCTGGACGAGCGCGCGGCGGCCGCGGGCCTGTGGGTGGCGACCGTGGTCGCCGATGCACGGTCGTTCTCCCTCGGCGAGGCGCGCTTCGGCCTGATCGTCGTGCCGATGCAGACGCTGCAGCTGCTCGGCGGCGTCGACGGCCGCGCAGGGTTCCTGCGCAGCGCCCGCGCGCACCTGCAGCCGGGCGGCGTGGTCGCCGCGGCGCTGGCCGACGCGCTGGACAGCTTCGACTCCGAGAGCGACGGGCTGCCCGAGCCGGACGCGGCCGAGGTCGACGGGGTCCGCTACGCCAGCCGGCCCCTGGCGGTCGTCGACGAGGGCGACCGCGCGGCGATCCACCGGCTGCGGCAGGTGGAGGGCGCGGGCGGGGCGATCACGAGCGAGACGCACGACGTCATCCGGCTCGATCGGGTCAGCGCGGCGGAGATCGCCGAGGAGGCCGAGGCGCACGGCTTCGTCGCGGAGTCCGCGCTGCGGATCCCCGCCACCGACGTCTACGTCGGCTCGACGGTCGTGGTCCTCCGCGCCACTGGAGGACTCGATGGCTGAGCGCACCCTGCGCGTCTGCGCGCTCTACCCCGACCTGATGAACATCTACGCCGACCGCGGCAACATGCTCATGCTCGAGCGCCGCTGCGCCTGGCGCGGGATCGGGTTCGAGCTGACGGCGGCCGGCCTCGGCGACCCGGTCGACCCGGACGCGCACGACCTCTTCTACCTCGGCGGCGGGCAGGATCGCGATCAGCAGCTGTGCGCCCAGGACCTCGTCGACACCAAGCGCGACGCGCTGCACGCCGCCGCCGGGCGCGGCGCGGTCGTCATGGGCATCTGCGGCGGCATCCAGCTCCTGGGCGACCACTACGAGCTCGGGACCGAGCGCGTGCCCGGCATCGGCCTCGCCGACCTGCACACGGTGCGCGCGATCGACGGCTCACGGCTGATCGGCAACGTGGCGATCGAGGTCGAGCTGCCGGGCCTCGACGGTCCGCGCGTGCTCGCCGGCTTCGAGAACCACGGCGGCCGGACGTACCTGGCCGCGGGCGAGGTGCCGCTCGGGCGCGTCCTCAAGGGCCACGGCAACGACGGCCGCTCCGGGTTCGAGGGCGTCCTGCGCGGCACGGTGATCGGCACCTACCTCCACGGGCCGCTCCTGCCCAAGAACGCGTGGTTCGCCGACTGGCTGATGGCCACGGCGCTGGGCGTCGACCCGGGCTCGCTGTCCGCGCTCGACGACCGCCTCGAGGACGCGGCGCACCAGAGCGCGCGGCACGCCGCCGGGGTCTAGCACGGCGCGACGGCACCGGCCCGTGCAAGCGCGCCAGGCATGCCACGGACGGTCTGCCACCCTCCCCCGGTGCGCCGCGCGCTGCTCCCGCTCCTGGCCGCCGTGAC
>JAOPZP010000602.1 GCA_025964055.1 Conexibacter sp. | reverse complement strand
AAATACCGGCGGTGGCGACGATCGTCCAGTCGGGCATCCGGGGCATCGTCTCCGAGCCGCCGGACGGCGACCCCGCGGAGGAGGGGTCCTGGGCACGACTTTCGCGCAGACTTTCGCGCAGTCGCCCCACAACGACGAAACCCCCGATGTGATCGGGGGTTTCAAAGTACCGCCACGGGGATTCGAACCCCGGTTTCCGCCGTGAGAGGGCGGCGTCCTAGTCCCCTGGACGATGGCGGCAGGGGCTGAAGAGAATAACAAACGATCCGGAGGTGCTCCGGCTCCCTCACGAGCGGACGCCGAGGCTCGGCCGGACGCTATGCTCGCTGCTCGCCGGCGGATGTGGCGGAATTGGTAGACGCGCGGCGTTCAGGTCGCCGTGGGAGCAATCCCGTGGAGGTTCGAGTCCTCTCATCCGCATGCAGAAAGGCCCGCACACCCGCGGGCCTTTCCTCGTTCTACGGCGTCGCGATGACCGGACGGTCGGACCGTCGCCGCTCCGCTGTCGCGCTGAGACGGCTTGAGGCCTGCAACTGGCGAGCGGGGCTTTGGCCGCCTGCTGGAGCGCACGCGCCCTTGGCGACTCCGTTTGCTGTAGGCGGAGTCATGGCGTACGATAACGACGGATATACGCCATGGCCACTCTCGCATTCGACATCGCCAATCCTGAGATCGTCGCCAACGAGTTGGAGAAGGCCAACCGCCGCGTCGCCCGTGAACAGACCGTGCCGGCCTTCGTCGACTCTCTCGTCATCGACGTCGCGGCGGCGATCATGGAGATCACGCCGCAAGACCGCCTCAACGCAGGCGTCGACCCCAACGCGTGGATCGACCTGCAACGAGCAGCGGCGCGGGCCCAGGCGGTCGCCTATGGAGAGGAAGACGATCGGAAGAAGCGCCGAGCGCTTCGCCTCCTCATCGAAGAGCTGCGTTTTCGACTGGCGCGACTCGCTCAGCACGAGCAGCTGGCCGACGAGCGACCGATCGACGAGATCGTCCGGTGGTTCGACGACACCGTGACCGTCAGCCAGTCCGCGAAGGCCGCGCTGCTGGGTGTCGGAGACCGCACCTACCAACGCTGGGTCTCGGCGAGTGAACCGGCCAACCCGGGCGGGGATGAGGAGCGACGCCTGAGAATCATCGCCTGGCTTGTCGGTGACCTTCGCCACACGCTCACGGCAACCGGGGTTGTCAATTGGCTCGGGCGGCCGCACCCCGCGCTGGGAGACCGCACACCGGCCGCCGTCATCGAGGCGGGTGACCCAGAAGCCCTGGCCGCGCTGTACGATCTCGCGGCTGCCGCGCGATCTGGTGCTGCCGCGTGAGCTACACGGCGGTGGTCTACCGCGCCTGCGGCTACGAGACCCCGCTGTGGAGTTTCCCGAACATCTCTGAAGCCCGCTGGAACCGGCCTGGCACGTGGCCTGCCCAGTACCTCTCGTTGCACCCCATGACCCCGTGGGCTGAGATGCTGCGCAACCTTCACCTGCAGACACCTGACGAGGCGCGAGACCTGCGCCTACCGGTCTGGGCAATTCGCGTGAGCCTCGATGACGATCCGCTCCAGATCGACTTCTCGACCGTCGGCAACTACGGACTGAGCCCCGAGGACCTGGTGGCAGACGACCGCAGTGCCTGCCACGCGCTCGCAGAGGAGCTCGTCAGGAGCGGGCAGACCAGCATCGTCGTGCCGAGTGCTGCGCTACCCGGGACGCGGAACCTCGTCATGTTCGACCCGGCGGTGGTCGTCGACTACCACGTCGTGGCAGTCGCACCCGAGGATCGCCCCACCGCGATGACGAGTCAGCACGGACGCTGTCCAGAGGACCTGTGGGAATCGGTGCACTACCAGGGCAGCGGAGCGATCCACGCCGGGTTGGAGGCTCATCTTGACGGGGACGACTTCGAGTTCATCCAGCCACTTGTCACCACCTCGGGCCTGGCCAGCGTATAGCGGCAAGGCCGAGCCCTACGGCGTCGCGATGACCGGGACCGTCGGGTCCGTCGCGGCGCCGGCGTCGATCAGGCCCGCGCCGTACTGCTCGTCGACGCCCGGCGGCCCGAGGTCGCGGGCCGTGGCCTTCAGGCGCGCCTTGAGGGCGTCGGGCGTCGGGTTCGGGCCCAGGACGCCGGAGGCGATCACGAGCGCGGCCGTCGCGCTGACGGCGGGCGCGGCCATCGAGGTGCCCTCGTAGTCGGTCGGGAAGCCGAACGCGCGGTTGTGGCGGCCGCGGTAGGTCTCCTGGAAGATGTCGCGCCCCGCCTTCGGCTGGGGCTGGCACAGGCCGCCGGCCGGGACCGCCGCGTCCTTGCCCCCGCCAGGCGCCACGAGGTCGAGGCGCGTGCCCTGGTTGGAGTAGTCCGAGACGCAGCCGTGCTCGGTCGTCGCGCCGACCGACAGCACCGACGACGCGCGCGCCGGGTAGGCGACCGCCGTCCGACCCTCGTTGCCGGACGCGCCGATCACCAGCACGCCCTGGCGGCGCGCGTAGCTCAGCGCGTCGAGGATGTCGGGGATCTCGTCGGCGAGGACGTCGGCGTCGAACTCGAGGCTCATGTTGATGATGTCGGCGCCGTGCGTCGCCGCGAAGCGGATCCCGGAGGCGATGCTCGACTCGTCCCCCGCCCCGTCGGAGTTCAGCACCTTGACCGGCATGATCCGCGCGCCGTAGGCGAGGCCGGTCAGGCCGACGCCGTTGTCGGTCGCCTCGGCCAGCGTGCCCGCGACATGCGTGCCGTGCCCGTTGCGGTCCTCGGGGTACTGGTCACGGCCCGAGCAGGCGAGCGTCGTCCCGTCGTGGGCGCAGAAGTCATAGCCCTTGACGAACTGCGCCGGCCGGAAGTCGGGCGAGCGCTCCAGCCCGTCGCGGTTGGCGTAGGCGGCGCCGGTGTCCAGCGCCGCGATGATCACTCCGCGGCCGCCGGGGTGCCCGACGGCGCGGAGGTTGGCCCACGCCCGCGGCGCGTCCACGCCGACGCCGGACAGGAAGTTCCACTGCAGCTGCTGCCAGCCCGCCGCGATCCCGGACTCGCCCGGGTCGTTGGGGAGGTACGGCTCGACCGCCGCGGCATGGGCGACCACGCGCGAGCGGACCCAGCGCACGCCGGGGCGCGCGCGCAGCTGCGCGAGGGTCGTCCGGACGGACGCAGTGCGCGCGACCTGCACGTACCGGCGGCCTCCGTCGCGCAGGCTGACGACGAGCCCGCGCTGCGTCGCATCCCGTGCCGACGATGCCCGCGCCTGGAGGACCGGCGTCCCGGCCTGCGCCCGCGCGGGTCCCACGACGCCCACGAGCGCGGCCGCCAGCGCGGGCACGGCCACAAGGGCACGCACCCTCCGGCCTGCTCGGAGGTTCTGGGACACGTTCGGCGGCATCGGGGAGACCCGGT
>JAOPZP010000460.1 GCA_025964055.1 Conexibacter sp. | reverse complement strand
GCGCTCACGCGTTCTAAGGTGAAGCCGTGGCCGCACGCTCCGACACGTCCGACCTGACCGAGTCCCAGCGCTGGCTCGCGCGCTCGGAGGCCGTCATCCCCGGGGCGTCGCAGACCATGTCCAAGGGGCCCACGCAGTGGGTCCAGGGCGTCGCGCCGAGCTTCGTGGTGCGTGCGCGGGGCGCCCGCGTGCAGGACGCCGACGGGCGCTGGTACCTCGACCTGCCCGCCGCGCTGGGGCCGATCATCCTCGGCTACGGCCACCCCGGCGTGGACGCCGCGATCCGCGCGCAGCTCGAGGACGGCATCACGTTCACGCTGCCCCATCCGCTGGAGGTCGAGGTCGCCGAGCGCATCCAGCGGCTCGTGCCGTGCGCCGAGCGCGTGCGGTTCGGCAAGTCGGGCTCGGACGCCACGAGCGCCGCCGTGCGGATCGCCCGCGCGGCGACGGGGCGCGACCACGTCGTGGTCGCCGGCTACCACGGGTGGCACGACTGGTACGTCGGCGCGACCTCGCGCCGGCGCGGCGTTCCGGACGTCGTCAAGGAACTCACGACCACCGTCGCGCCGTGGGACCTGGAGGCGATGCGCGCCGCGCTCGTCGCCCATGCCGGCGAGGTGGCCTGCGTGGTCGTCGAGCCGATCGGCACGCGCGAGCCCGGCGAGGGCGAGCTCCAGGCGATCGTCGACCTCGCGCACGAGCACGGCGCGCTCGCGATCTTCGACGAGGTCATCTCCGGCTTCCGCGTCGGGCTCGGCGGCGCGCAGGAGCGCTACGGCGCGGTCCCCGACCTCGCCGCGTTCGGCAAGGCGCTGGGCAACGGCATGCCGATCAGCGCGCTGGCCGGCCGCGCCGAGGTCATGGAGGTCCTCGAGGACGTGTTCTTCTCCGGCACCCACGGCGGCGAGGCGCTCAGCCTGGCGGCCGCCCGCGCGACGCTCGACGTCCTGCAGGAGGAGCCCGTCCACGAGCACCTGTGGCGCCTGGGCCGGCGGCTGGCCGACGGTGTGCGGGAGCAGGTCGCGCGCCACGCGCTGGAGGAGTGGGTGAGCGTCGGCGGCGCCGCGCCCTGGACGCTCGTCCTCGTCCGCGAGCCGCACCCCGGCGGCGAGGGCCTGGCGGCCAAGTCGCTGCTGCAGCAGGAGATGCTGCGCCGCGGCGTGCTCTACAACGGCTCGAACTTCATCTCCTACGCCTGGACCGACGAGGACGTCGACGAGGTGGTCGAGGCCTACGGCGGCGCCTTCGAGCGGCTGGCCTCCGCGCTGCCCGACGACGTGCCCGCGCAGCTCGAGGGCGCGCCGGTCGGCTCCGTCTTCCGGGCGGTCTCATGAGCGAGCGCCACCTCGCCGAGTCGTTCGCGATCGCCGGGCGCCCGGTCGGCGGCGGGGCGCCGTGCTACGTCATCGCCGAGGCCGGCTCCAACCACAACCGCGACCTCGGCCTCGCGCGCGAGCTGATCGACGTCGCGGCCGACGCGGGCGCCGACGCGGTGAAGTTCCAGATCTACTCCGGCAAGACGCTGTACTCGTCCAAGACGCCGCGCTTCAAGTACCTCGAGGGCGTCGCCGACAAGGACACCCAGCAGCTGCTGGAGGAGATCGAGACGCCGCGCGCGTGGCTGCCCGAGCTGGCCGAGCACGCGCAGAAGGCCGGGATCACGTTCTTCGCCGCGCCGTTCGACGACGCCGCCGTCCAGGAGCTCGCCGACGTCGGCGTGCCGGCCTACAAGGTGGCCAACTACGAGCTGATCGACGTGCACCTGATCCGCCGCGTCGCCGAGGCGGGCGTGCCGGTGATCCTGTCGGTCGGGATGGCGACCTACGGCGAGGTCGAGGACGCGCTGGACGCGGCGATCGCCGGGGGCGCGACCGAGATCGCGCTGCTGCGCTGCGCCGCCCAGTACCCGGCGGCCGCCAACATCATGAACTTGACCGCGATGGCCACGATGCGCACCGCGTTCGGCGTGCCCGTGGGCCTGAGCGACCACAGCGAGGGCATCCACGTCCCGCTCGGCGCGACCGGCCTGGGCATGGACCTGCTGGAGAAGCACTTCACCCTGGACCGCTCGATGCCCGGTCCCGACCACCCGTTCGCGATCGAGCCCGACGAGCTGCGCGCGCTGGTGCGCGGCGTGCGCGACGTCGAGGCGGCGATGGGCAACGGGCGCCTGGAGGGGCCGACCGAGGAGGAGGCCGAGATGCACCGCCTCGCCCGCCGGTCGGTCATCGCGGCGCGGCCGATCCAGGCCGGCACCGCGATCCGCCGCGAGGACCTGACGATCAAGCGCCCGGGCTTCGGCATCGCCCCGAAGGACCTCGATCGCGTCGTCGGGCGGGTCGCCCGCGTCGACATCGACTTCGACGACATCGTCACGTGGGACATGGTCTGAGGGTCGCGGTCCTCGGGCAGGGCTCGATCGGCCGCCGGCACGCCGGCCTGCTGCGCGGGCTGGGCGCCGAGGTCGTCACCTTCGACCCGTTCTCGCCCGCCGACACCGACGACGAGGCACGCGCGCTGGACGGCGCCGCCGTGGCGGTGGTGGCGAGCCCGAGCGCCGAGCACGAGGCACAGGCGCTGCGCTGCATCGCGGCCGGGGTGCCCGTGCTGGTCGAGAAGCCGCTGGCGCTCGACGCGTGGGGCGGGGCGCGCGTGGCTGCGGCGGGCGCTCGTGCGGGCGTCGGTGTGGCGGTCGCCATGAACCTGCGCCACCACCCCGGCGTGCAGGGCGTGCGGGCGGCGCTGCCGCAGATCGGGCGGCCGCTGCGCGCGGCGGTCTGGTGCGGGTCCTACCTGCCGGGCTGGCGGCCGGGCGCCGACTACCGCCAGGCCTACAGCGCGCAGCGCGCGCTGGGCGGCGGCGTGCTGCTGGACGCGATCCACGAGATCGACGAGCTGCTCTGGCTGCTGGGGCCCGTGCGGTCGGTCGCGGCCCTCCTGCCGCAGGTCTCCGACCTGGAGCTCGACGTCGAGGACGTCGCGCAGCTGCAGCTCGAGCTGGCCTCGGGCGTGCCGGCGACCGTGACGCTCGACTACCTCGACCGCGAGTACCACCGCGGCGCGCGCGTGGTCGGGGCCGAGGCGACGGTGGCGTGGGACTGGACCGCGGAGCAGGTTGTCGTCCATGGGGGCGACGGGGCGCGGGCGGTCGTGCCCGCCGCGGCCGACGCCGCGCCGACGTACCGCGAGGAGCTCGCGGCGCTGCTGGCGTCGGTGGAGGCGGGCGGCGGCGCGCTGGCCGGCGCCTCGCCGGCCGACGGCCATCACGCGCTGCAGGTGGTCGACGCGGCACGGGTGTCGGCGGCGACGGGGCGGCGGGTGCCGATCGGCCTCGCGCTGCGCCCGGCGGGGCTCGAGGACGCCGAGCGCCTGCGGGCCTGGCGCAACGAGCCGGCGACGGTCGCGGCGTCGCTGACGGCCGCCGAGGTCGACGAGGCCGAGCACCGCGTGTGGCTGTCACGGGTGCTCGCCGCCGGGGACCGCACGCTGTGGATCGTGGAGGACAGCGGACGCCCGGCGGGCTCCGTGCGCCTGGACCTGGTGGGCGACGGGAGCGCGGAGGTGTCGATCGCGCTCGATGCCGCCGCGCGGGGCCTCGGCCTCGCGGCGACGGCGCTGGAGCTGCTGACGGCGCGGGCGCGTGCCGCCGGCGCGGTGACCGGGCTGCTGGCGCGGGTGCGCGAGTCCAACGCGCCGTCGCTGCGCGCGTTCGCCCGCGCCGGCTACGCCGAGGCCGGCCGGGCCGACGGCGTCGTCACGCTGCGGCGGACCGTTCCATGACCGCGCACATCGGCCTGAACCTGCTCTACCTCGCGCCCGGCGACACGGGCGGGATGGAGACCTACGCCCGCGCGCTGGTGCCGCGCCTGCCTGCGGCGTTCCCCGGCGCGCGGTTCACCGCGTTCGCCGGCCGGGAGCTGACCGAGGAGTGGCGCCGCGCGCCGTGGCATCCCGACATCCGGCTCGTCGCGCTGCCCGTCGCGTCCTCGACGCGCATCGTGCGCACGGCCGCCGAGCAGACGATCGTCGCGGCCGCGGCGCTCCGCGCCCGGGTCGACCTCCTGCACTCGCTCGGCAACACAGGACCGCTCAGCGGTCCACGCCGTCGCGTGGTCACGATGCACGACCTCATCTTCCTGCGCCACAGCGACACCACCACCAACGTCCTGGCCCGAGGCCTGGCGCTGCTGGTGCCGGCGGTGGCGCGCACGGCCACGCGGCTGATCGCCGACTCGACCGCCACCGCGGCCGACCTCGACGAGCTCCTCGGCGTGCCCGCGGCCAAGGTCGACGTCGTGCCGCTCGGCCCGGGCGCCCCGCCCGCCGTCGCGCCGATGCCCGAGGCGCAGCTGCGCGCCGAGCTCGGCCTCGGCGACCTGCCGTTCGTGCTCAGCGTCTCGGCGCGCCGCCCGCACAAGAACCTCGCGCGGCTGATCGAGGCGATGGCACGCCTCCCGGAGGCCGCCCTCGTGCTGCCCGGATACCCGGGCCCGTACGACGAAGAGCTGCGCGAGATCGCGCGGCGCCACGGCGTCGACGATCGCGTCCACCAGTGCGGCTGGGTCGGCGAGGCGCAGCTGGAAGGCCTCTACGCGGCGGCGACCTGCCTGGCGTTCCCGTCGCTGGCCGAGGGCTTCGGGCTGCCGGTGCTGGAGGCGATGGCGCGCGACCTGCCCGTCGCCTGCTCCGGCGTGAGCGCGATGCCCGAGGTCGCCGGCGACGCAGCGCTGCTCTTCGACCCCGAGTCCGTCGACGCGATCGCCGGCGCCGTCGGCCACCTGCTCGACGACCCCGCGCTGCGCTCCCGCCTGATCGAACGCGGCCGGGCGCGGGTCGCGGAGTTCTCATGGGACCGGACGGCGGCCGAGACGGTGGCGTCGTATCGGCGGGCGCTGGGGTCGTAGCGCGGGCGGGTCGGAGGGGCGCCGGTGGCGCTCCTTCGGGTCGTCGTCGCGGGTTCGGGCGCCGTCGGGGGCGATGACGGCGGAGGTTCGAGCCGCCTCGGGCCCCTTCGGTCTCCGCGGGCGGTCGGGTCGGGCCGGGGTGGGCCTGTTTGGCGCGGTGGGGCCGCGGTGTTCGGGCCCACCTTGGGTGGCGTGGGAGCTTCGTGGCGGGTGGGCCTGTTGGGCGCGGTGGGGCCGCGGTGGTCGGGCCCACCGTGGGTGGCGCGGGCGCCGCGGGCCGGGGTGGGCCTGTTTGGCGCGGTGGGGCCGCGGCGTTCGGGACCCACCTTGGGCCGCGCGGACGCCTCGGGTTGGGTGGGCCTGTTGGGCGCGGTGGGGTCGCGGTGTTCGGGCCCACCTTCGGCGGCGGGGCGCCTCGGACCGGGTAGGCCCGTGCGCGGACGCCCTGGGTCCGCAAACAGGCCCACCCGTCGGACGGAAGGCCATGGGGTAGCTCGTGGGCCTGTTTACGGACGGCACCCGTCCGCACACAGGCCCACCCTCCCCCGAGCGCCGGCGGAGACCGCGAGCGCCGGGGCTCCCACTTACCTCCCTGTCATTGCGCCCGTCCAGCGCCCGCGGCGCGCCAGCGTCCGCGTAGGGCGCCCCCAGGTGGTTCCTCATGAGCTGTGCCACATCGCTCACAGGGGCACGGAATGCTCCGGCACCTAGACTGCCGGCGTGACCGTCAGCCAGATCGAAGAGCGGCAGCAGATGCTGGACGTCGTCCGTGGCCTGCTCAGTACCCGTGCCGCCCCGGACGTCGCGGCAGAGGTCGTACAGCGCATCGAGGATCACCTCGCAGGCGCGGACGACTACCTCCTCCGCGGTATCAATCCGCCACGTGCCGACCGCGATCCTGCCTGGGACGAAGCTCGCGGCAACGCCTACTTCGAGACCGAGCGCAAGGGCGCGGTGCATCTCGAGCTGGGGACGTTCACGACCTTTCCCGACGCGCGCGTCGAGGAGCTGATCGCCGGA
>JAOPZP010000439.1 GCA_025964055.1 Conexibacter sp. | reverse complement strand
TTGCCGGTCTGGCGCCCGGTCGGCTTGGAGGAGCGGTCGCCGGGCTTGCCACCCGGCTTGCCGCCGGACTTGCCCCCGCGCTTGCCGCGCGGCCCCGGACGGCCCTCGTCGTCAGAGCCCATCCCGCCCACCCCGCCGCCACGCGGGCTCATGCGGGCACCAGCTCGGCGCCGGCGGCGCCGTCGCGGACGGTCCAGCCACGGTCGCGCAGCGCATCGCGGAGGCGGTCGGCCTCCCCCCAGTCCTTGGCGGCACGGGCCCGTTCGCGCTCGGCCAGCAGCTCCAGCGCCTCGGCGTCGGGACCCTCGGCGTCCGCGGGCGCGGCCACGTCGGCGAGCCCGAAGACGTCGAGCATCTCCACGAGGTGCTCGCGGCCGACGCCCTCGCGCCGGTTGGCCTCGCTGACCCACGCGGCCACGGCGGCCAGCGCGCGCGCCGTGTTGAAGTCATCGGCCAGCGCGGCGAAGAAGGCGTCGCGGTGGACGGCCATGTCCTCCGGCGACGGCCCGTCCACCAGCCGGCGCGCGGCCTCGCGGATCCGGCTCAGGCGCCCCCGCGCGTCGGCGAGCGTCTCGGGCGAGAAGACGATCGGCTGGCGGTAGTGGCCGCCGGCGAAGAACAGCAGCAGCGTCTCGCGCCCCCACTCGTCGATGACCTCGGGCAGCAGCGAGATGTTGCCGACCGACTTGGCCATCTTCTCGCCGCGCATCTCGAGCATCCCGTTGTGCATCCAGATCTGCGCGAGCTCCGCGCCGCGGCCCATCCGGGTCTGCGCCGCCTCGTTCTCGTGGTGGGGGAAGACCAGATCCGAGCCGCCGCCGTGGACCTCGAAGCCCACGCCCAGCAGCTCCTCGGCCATCGCCGAGCACTCGATGTGCCAGCCCGGCCGGCCGCGGCCCCAGGGCGCGTCCCAGGCGGTGTCCTCGCCCTCCTTGTGGGCCTTCCACAGCGCGAAGTCCAGCGGGTCCTCCTTCCGCGAGGCGCCCTCGACGTCCTCGCCCTGGTCCAGCTGGTCGACGCGGCTGTGCGACAGCGAGCCGTACTCGGCGTCGTTGCGGACCCGGAAGTAGACGTCGCCCTCGACGGCGTAGGCCGCGTCGCGCTCGATCAGCGCGGCGATCAGGTCGACGATCCCCGTGATCGTCTCGGAGGCCAGCGGCTCGTGGTCGGGACGGCCGAGGCCGAGCGCGGCGGTATCAGCGACGTAGTGGGCGGTCATCTCGCGGGCCAGGTCGGCGGAGCCGCGGCCCTGGGCGCGGGCGGCGTCGTAGATCTTGTCGTTGACGTCGGTGACGTTGGCGACGAACGTCACGTCGTAGCCCTCGTGGACGAGGTAGCGCTTGAGCCAGGAGAAGATGACGTACGGCCGGGCGTTGCCGACGTGGATGCGGTTGTAGACCGTCGGGCCGCACGCGTAGATGCCGACCTTCCCGGGTTCGCGCGTCGTCAGCGGGCGGTTCTCGCCGGTGCGCGTGTCGTGGAGGCTGATGGTGGGCACGCTCCCAGCCTATCCGGGCCGGGGCTCGTCCTCCTGCGCGGAAAGGTCCCCACGACCGCGTTGACGGATGGACGCGCAGCGTCACTCCGCACCACGGTCTACGCTGCCGCCCCTCCCGTGTCTGCACCCACCCTGCAAGAAGGCCTCCTGGCCCGCGTCCAAGACGCCTTCCGCACGCTGCCCGAGCGTTACCTCGGCGGCCCCGCCGGGTCCGACACGACCTACCACGTGCGCCTCGGCGATCTCGGCCACACCTTCGAGGTCCGCTGCACCGAGCACGGCGCGCGCGTGCGCAAGGGCATCAGCAAGCGCCCCGCCGACGTCGTCATCGGCACCGACGCGGCGACCTGGCTGCGCCTGCGCGCCGGCGAGCTGAGCGGCCTCGAGGCGTTCCGGGCCCGCACGCTCTACGCGCGCGGCGCGCTCGACGACGCCGTGCGCTTCGAGGGCCTCTTCCGCCTGCCGGACGGCCGCGACCCGCTCCTGCGCGTCCACGACGTGGAGATCTCGTCCCCACCCAGCCGTCGCGTGTCGGTCCTGACGACCGGTGAGGGACCCGACGCGGTGCTGGTCCACGGCCTCGGCGCCGCGAAGTCCTCGTTCTTCGACTGCGCGGCGTATCTGGCCGACAACGGCTACCGCGTCCACGCGATCGACCTCCCCGGCTTCGGCGGCTCGTCCAAGCCGACGCTCGCGCCCTACTCGGCGCGCTGGTTCGCCGAGACCGTGCTCGGCGTGATGGACGCACTGGGAATCGAGTCCGCGCACCTGGCCGGCAACTCGATGGGCGGCCGCGTCGTGCTCGAGGTCGGCCTGGGCGCGCCCGAGCGCGTGCGCTCGATCGCCGCGCTGTGTCCCGCCGTCGCGTTCGTCAAGCGCGACTTCCATCCGCTCGTGCGGCTGCTGCGCCCCGAGCTCGGCCTGCTGCCCCACAAGCTGCGCCGGGGAATGGTCGAGCGCCAGCTGTGGTCGATGTTCTGCGATCCCGACGCGCTGGATCCCAGCATCGGCGACATCGTCGTCGACGAGTTCCAGCGCATCTTCAGCTCGCCCGGCGGCCGCGTGGCCTTCTACGCGTCCGCGCGCAACGTCTACCTCGACCGCCCCTTCGGGCCCGGCGGCTTCTACCCGCGCCTGACCGAGCTGCAGCCGCCGGCGCTGTTCGTCTGGGGCACGCACGACCGGCTGATCCCGCCGGGCTTCCGGCGCCACGTCGCCGAGGCGCTGCCCCGCGCCGAGCAGATCGTCCTGCAGGACTGCGGCCACGTGCCGCAGGTCGAGCGGGCCGAGCAGACCGCCGGGATGCTGCGCCGGCTGTTCGACCGGGCCGAGGCCGCGGGGCCGCGGCGCTTCGCGGCGCCCCGGCGGGGCGCCCGGACCAGGCGCGCGGCGTAGTCGCGCC
>JAOPZP010000405.1 GCA_025964055.1 Conexibacter sp. | reverse complement strand
GGCGACGCCGACCTCAGCGCCGTCCACGCGGTCGTCAACGCGATGCCGGTCTCCGACCATCACGCGCTCGTGATGAAGTCGACCGTCCCGGCCGGCACCGGCGCGTCGATCAAGCGCCTCTTCGCCAAGACCGGCAAGGAGCAGTTCCGCTACGTGTCGTGCCCCGAGTTCCTCAAGGAGGGCTCGGCGGTCAAGGACTTCCTGCAGCCAGACCGCGTCGTCATCGGCGACGACGGCGACTGGGCGGGCGACGCCGTCGCCGAGCTCTACGCGCCGCTCGAGGCGCCGCTGGTGCGCACCGACATCAACAGCGCCGAGATGGTCAAGCTGGCCTCCAACGCGTTCCTGGCCACGAAGATCTCGTTCATCAACGAGATCGCCAACGTGTGCGAGGAGACCGGCGCCGACGTCGTCGAGGTCGCCAAGGGCATGGGCCTGGACGACCGCATCGGCCCGAAGTTCCTGCAGGCGGGCCTCGGCTTCGGCGGCTCGTGCTTCCCCAAGGACGTCACCGCGCTCAAGCAGCTCGCCGGCAACTCGGGCTACCACTTCCAGCTGCTGAACGCGGTCATCGAGGTCAACGAGCTGCAGAAGCGCCGCGTCATGGGCAAGCTGCAGAAGCACCTCGGCTCGCTCGTCGGCAAGCGCGTCGGCCTGCTCGGCCTCGCGTTCAAGCCGAACACCGACGACATGCGCGAGGCCACCTCGCTGGTGCTCAGCGCCCGGCTCCAGGCCGCCGGCGCGACCGTCATCGCCTATGACCCGGTCGCCGAGGACGAAGCGCGCAAGCTCATCACCGGCATCGAGTTCGCGCCCGACGCGCTCGAGGTCGCGGCCGGGGCCGACGCGGTCGTGCTGGTCACCGAGTGGGACGAGTTCACCACGATGGACTTCACCGCGGTCGCCGCCGCCATGGCCGGCACCCTGCTGATCGACGGGCGCAACGCCCTGGACCCCGCAGCCGTTCGCGCGGCCGGGCTCACCTACGAGGGCGTCGGCCGGGGTCAGTAGCAGTGCAGGCCGTCATCCTCGTGGGCGGGGAGGGCACGCGTCTGCGGCCGCTCACGTCGCGGCACCCCAAGCCGGTCATCACGCTGGTCGACCGGCCGTTCATGACCTACATGTTGGAGTGGCTGCGCGGCCACGGCGTCGACGACGTGATCTTCAGCTGCGGCTTCGAGCCGGCCAAGATCGAGGACGCGCTCGGCGACGGCGCCGCGCTGGACATGCGCCTGCGCTACGTCCGCGAGCCGACCCCGCGCGGCACCGCCGGGGCGCTGAAGTACGTCGAGGAGCAGATCCCGCTCGACGGCCGGTTCCTGATGCTCAACGGCGACGTGCTGACCGACGCCGACGTCAGCGGGCAGATCGCCCAGCACGAGCGCGACGGCGCCACCGCGACGCTCGGGCTCGTCGGGGTCGAGGACCCGTCCGCGTACGGACTGGTCCTCTGCCACGGCGACCACGCCGTCGACCGCTTCCTGGAGAAGCCCGCGCCCAACCAGCTCGAGGGCGTCGACCACTATCTGATCTCCGCCGGGATCTACGTGCTCGAGCGCGCGGTGCTCGACCTCGTGCCGGCCGGCCAGAACGTGTCGATCGAACGTGAGGTCTGGCCCAGATTGGTCGGCCAGGGGCTCTTCGGCTACGTGGCCGACGGCGCCTATTGGATGGACATCGGGACCCCCGAGCGCTACCTGCAGGGCACCTTCGACATCCTCGAGGGCAACGTCCGCACCGGTGTCCTGGAGGCGCTGGGCGACGACTTCCTCGCCGTCGCCGACGACGTCCAGGCCCAGGGCCGCATCGTCCCGCCGGCCCACGTCGGGCCGGGCTGCACCATCGCCGCGGGCGCCCACGTGGGCAGCCTGGTGGTGCTCGGAGCGGGGGTCACGGTCGGCGCCGGGGCCCGGGTGGAACGCGCGGTGGTGCTCGATGGTGCGACCATCGGTGCCGGTTGCGAGGTCACCGACTGCATCGTGGGGCCGCGAGCGCGGATCGAGAAGGGCGCCGTCGTCCGCGGCGGCGCCGTGATCGGGGAGGACGTCCTGGTGGGTGAGGGCAACGTCCTCGCCGCAGGGATCAAGGTGTTTCCCGGGACGGAGCTGCCGCCCGGGGCGATCAAGTTCTGATGGCAAGCGACCATCGGGCGGACAAGGGGAAGAGGAGTCCACCATGACGACGACCAACTCAGAGCTCGACCGCGAGACCATCGGGCAGATCGACTCGACGGACCAGCTCACCGACGTGCTCGCCATTCCCGAGCACCTGCGCGACGCGCTGTGGAAGGCCGAGTCGGCCCAGCTGAGCGAGTGGGACAGCCCCGCGGGCCTCGTCGTCGCGGGCATGGGCGGATCGGCCATCGGGGGCTCCCTGGCGCGCGCCGCGCTCGGCGACACCGCCTCGCGACCGATCCTCGCCGCGCGCGCCTACGGCCTGCCGCCGTGGACGACGCCGGACACGACCGTGCTCTGCTCCAGCTACTCGGGCGACACCGAGGAGACCCTCGCCTGCTACGAGGCCGCGGGCGCGCTCGGCGCCACGCGGGTCGTCGCGACGAGCGGCGGCAGGCTGGCCGAGCTGGCCCGCGCCGACGGCGTGCCGGTCATCCCCGTCGCCGGCGGCCTGCAGCCGCGCGCGGCCGTGGCCTACATGACCGTCGCGGCCCTGGAGGTCGCGTTCCGCTGCGGCGCCGGCCCGCGCTGCGCGTCGGACATCGACGTCGCCGCCGAGCACCTCGAGGAGCTCGTCGTCGAGTGGGGCCCCGAGGCTCCCGAGGACTCCGAGGCCAAGAACCTCGCGCGCGGCCTGGTGGGGACCGTCCCCGTCGTCTACGGCGCCGGGCTGACGACCACGATCGCCTACCGCTGGAAGACGCAGCTCAACGAGAACGCCAAGCTCCCGGCGTTCTGGCACGAGCTGCCCGAGGCCGACCACAACGAGCTCGTCGGCTGGACCGGCGCGGCCGACCTGGCGCGCTTCAGCGCCGTCTTCCTCGAGGACAGCGACACGCATCCGCGGATCGTCGATCGCGTCGAGCTGACCGAGGGCCTGATCCGCGAGGTCGCCGGCAGCACGTCGCGCGTCCAGACGCGCGGGACGACGTCGTTCGAACGCGTGTTCTCGATGATCCTGCTCGGCGACCTGGTCTCGATCTACCTCGCCGCGCTGCGCGGCGTCGACCCCGGGCCCGTCGCCCTGATCGAGCAGCTCAAGGAGCAGCTGGCCGAGCGGTAGTCGCGGCCGTCCGCCGGTCGCGAGACGGTCGTCGGCGGCTCAGCCCGCGCTTGGACGGGCGACCCCGCGGGCACCGGGGTGTGCATGGTGCTTCTCTTCCGCCTGCCCCTGCTGCTGCTCGAGCTGCTGCTGCGCCGCGTGTTCCGCCACGGCGACGACGGCGACGACGGCGCGACGTTCATGCCCGCCGACGCGCCCCCGGCCGCGGCGCCGCGCCC
>JAOPZP010000387.1 GCA_025964055.1 Conexibacter sp. | reverse complement strand
CGGGCACGGCGCGCGTGGCCGGCTTCGACGTCGCGGCCGACGGGCCGGCGGTGCGCGCCCGCATCGGCGCGGCGCTGCAGGAGGCGGCGCTCGACGCGTTCCTCACCGGTCGCGAGCACTTCGACCTGCAGGGTGGCCTGCACGGCCTCTCCCGCGCCGATCGGACGGCGCGCGCCGCGGAGCTGCTCGCGCGGGTCGGGCTGACCGACGCGGCCGACCGCAAGGTCGGCGGCTACTCGGGCGGGATGAAGCGGCGCCTGGACCTGGCGCTCGCACTCGTGCATCGCCCGACGATCCTCTTCCTCGACGAGCCGACCACCGGCCTGGACCCGCAGAGCCGCAGCGCGCTGTGGGAGGAGGTCGGGCGGCTGGCCGCCGACGACGGCGTCACGGTCTTCCTCACGACGCAGTACCTCGAGGAGGCCGACGTCCTGGCCGACCGCGTCGGGATCATCGACCGCGGGCGGATCGTCGCCGAGGGCACGCCCGAGGTCCTGAAGGCCGAGATCGGCGCGTCGACCGTCGAGGCCACGCCCGCCGATCCCGGGCAGCGCGAGGCGACCGCGGCGGTGCTCAGCCGCTTCGGCGAGCCGGCCGCCGCCTCGCCCAAGGGCGTGGCCGTGCGGCTGGCCGGCGGCGCCGAGGCGCTGCCCGAGATCGTCCGCGCGCTGGACGCCGAGTCGATCGCGCTGGCCCACCTCGACCTGCACCAGCCGTCGCTGGACGACGTGTTCCTGGCCAAGACCGGGCGCTCGCTGGAGGGCGCCGGCGCCGCGGCCGGGGACGAGCCGGGCCGGGAGGCGGTGGCGGCGTGACCGGCCTGCTCTCCGACGTCGGGCTGCTGGCCGGGCGCTCGGTGCGCCGGACGTTCCGCCAGCCGGCGCTGGTGGTGCCGACGATCGTCTTCCCGCTCTTCCTGCTGGCCGTCAACGCCAGCGGCCTGGCGTCGGCGACCAAGATCCCCGGGTTCCCGACCCACAGCTACCTGGACTTCGCGATCACGGTGCCGTTCATGCAGGGCGCGCTGTTCGCCTCGACCACCGCGGGCACCGAGATCGCCAACGACATCGAGACCGGGTTCCTGAACCGCCTCCAGCTCACGCCGCTGCGCGGCACCGCGATCCTGACGGGCCAGATGGCCGGGGCGGTCCTGCTGGCGTTCGTCGGCGCGCTGATCTACCTGGCGGTCGGGCTGATCGCCGGCGTGTCGATCGCCACCGGCGTCGGCGGCGCGCTGGTGCTGCTGGTGCTCGCGGTGCTGATCGCGGTCGGCTTCGCCGCGATCGGCGCGCTGCTGGCGACGCGGACGGGCTCCTCGCAGGCCGTGCAAGGGATGTTCCCGCTGATCTTCGTGCTGTTCTTCCTGTCGTCGATGAGCATGCCGCGCAACCTCATCGGCGTGGACTGGTTCCGGACGGTGGCGACGTGGAACCCGATCTCCTACCTCGTCGAAGGCTTGCGGTCGCTGGTGATCGCCGGCTGGGACGGCGCGGCGCTGGCCAAGGGCTTCGGCGCGGCGCTGGCGATCACGGTCCTGGCGTCGCTGGCGGCGGCGGCCTCCCTCAAGACGCGGATGGCGCGGACATGACCGCGCTCGCCTCCACGCTGCACGTGGCCGCCGCGCTGATGCGGCGCAGTGCCAAGTACACGTTCAAGAACCCGGCGCTGCTGGTGCCGTCGCTGCTGTTCCCGCTGATCTTCCTGATCGGCTTCGCGGGCGGCCTGTCGAGCGTCGGCGACGTGCCCGGGTTCAGCTTCCCCTCGGGCTACACGGCGTTCCAGTTCGTGTTCGTGTTCCTGCAGTCGGCCGCGTTCGGCGGGGTGTTCAACGGCTTCGGGATCGCCATGGACTTCGAGAGCGGCTTCGCGCGGCGCATCATGCTGGCGGCGCCGCACCGCTTCGGGATGATCGTCGGCTACCTCGGGTCGTCGCTGGTGCGCTACGCCGTGACCGGCACGTTCGTGACGGTCGCGGCGCTGATCGGCGGGATGCAGGTCGACGGCTCGGCGGTCGACCTCGTCGGGCTGGTCGGGCTCGGGCTGATCGTCAACATCGCCGCAACGCTCTGGGCCGCGGGGCTGGCGATGCGGGCCAGGACCGTCCAGGCCGGCCCGGCGATGCAGATCCCCATCTTCCTGATCCTGTTCCTCGCGCCGGTCTACGTGCCGTTGGACCTGCTGCAGGGCTGGATCGAGGGCGTGGCGTCGTGGAACCCGGTGACCGCGATCGTCGAGGCGGGGCGGGGCTTCATCTCCGGCCAGCCGGCGCACGTGGCGCTGGCGTTCGGGTGCGGCGCGGCACTCGCTGCGGTGCTCATGGCCTGGGCGGTGACGGGGCTGCGGCGCGCCGAGCGCGAGGTCTAGGGAACCGAGGCCTACAACAGCTCGACGGCGTCGCCCACGGCGACGCGGCCGGTGGAGCGCATGCGCGCGTTGATCCCGAACAGGCCACCGTGCTCGCGGGTCAGCCAGCGCAGGATCTCGGCGTCCTTGACGGTCGTGTCGGGGTCGCGCGTCGGGATGACGCAGCGCACGCACGGGTGCAGGAGCTGCAGCTCGCAGTCGCCGACGCGCAGCCGGCGGCCTTCCCAGCCCTCCTCGGCGTAGGGCTCGGCGTCGAGCGTCACGTGGATGTTGGTGCGGAACCGCCGGAGGTCCAGTGGACGGCCGAGGGCTGCTGCGACCGCGTCGAGCGTGGCCTGGGTGGTGATGAGCACGGAGTTGCCGAGGTCCTGCATCAGGCCGAGGTTGCGGCGCAGCACGACCTCGCGGCCGAGGTCGGCCGACAGTGCCTGGGGCAGCCGCGGGTCGTCCCAGGCGAAGACCGCGCCGTCGGGCGCGACGACGCTGGGCAGCGGGACCGCATCAGCGTCGAGCGCGTCGCCGGGGACGCCGGGGTAGCTCGCGCCCCAGCGCAGCATGCCCGGGGCCTGGCGGACCGTGAGCTGGCGTGCCGCGCCCTTGTGCATGTCCAACAGCGCGTGGGCGCGGTCGCCGGCGACGCCGCGGGGATCGAGGCGGAGCGCGTCGGCCGGCTCGCCCGCGAGGGACTTCACCGGCCAGCGGTGCAGCGACGACACGGTCCCGGCGGCCACGCGCCTATGGTACGGCGGCGTTGCCCCAGCTCCTGGTCACCGGTGCCGCGGGATTCCTCGGCCGTGCGGTCGCCGCTCGCGCGGCGGTCTTGGGGTGGGAGGTCCTGGGCACCCACCATCGTCGCGTCCCCGAGGGTGTCCGATCGGTGCCGCTGGACATCCGCGACCCCCGCGCCGTCGGCGTCGTGCTGACCGCTGCGGCACCCGATGCGGTGATCCACACCGCCTACCGGCAGCGCGGCGACGCCGCGTATGCGACCAACGCCGACGGCGCCGGCCACGTGGCGGCCGCTGCGCGGGCGGCCGGCGCACGCATGGTGCACGTCTCCTCCGATGCCATCTTCCGCGGCGCCGGCGACCGGGCGCTGCGCGAGGAGGACGCCGCCGATCCGGTCACGCCCTACGGCGCGACGAAGGCCGCCGCGGAGCCCCTGGTGATGGCGGCGCACCCGGGCGCGCTCATGGTGCGCACGTCGCTGATCTACGGCGGCCCGGGCCATGCGGCGTCGCCGCACGAGGAGCTTGCGCTCGCCGCCGCGCGCGGCGAGCAGGACGTCGCGTTCTTCGACGACGAGGTGCGGTCCCCGATCCAGGTCGACGACCTCGCCGCCGCGCTCGTCGAGCTCGCGGCGCTCGCGGTGCCGATCGGGCCGCTGCACGTCGGGGGCGCCGACGCCGTCAGTCGCCTGACGTTCGCCCGGCTGATCGCCGCCGCGCGCAGCGAGGACCCCGCGCGCCT
>JAOPZP010000375.1 GCA_025964055.1 Conexibacter sp. | reverse complement strand
CGGTCGCCCCGCCCGCAACGGCTCACCGCAGGACGGTGACGCCCGGCGCCCACGGGCGCTCCGCGTCCCAGGCGGCCAGCGCGGCGAGGCCCGCGTCGTCGGCGCGCGTCAGGCCGCGCAGGTCGATGGTGATGTTGGCGTACAGGTCGCGCCGCGTCTCGACGACCTCGCGCAGCCGCGCCGCGGTGGTCGCGTCCAGCAGGCCCACGGGCGCGACGACCAGGCCGTCGGCGCCGTCGCGGCCCATCCGCACGCCCCACGCCACGGCGCCCGCGCTGGTCCCGAGGCGGCGGTGCAGCAGTGGCGCGAGCGCGTCGGTGCCGTCGAGGTGGTGGTCGAGCGACAGGGCCGGCGGCGCCGCGGCGATCGACCCGAACGCGACGCCCACGACCAGCGGCGGCTGGGCCAGCCGGCGCAGCATCGAGCAGACCCGCTCGGCCGCGCGGATCTGCGCGGCGTCGGAGGCGGGGAGCATCGCGAGCTCCGGGCCCGATGCCTCGATGCGGGCCACGACGTCCTGCGGCTCGCCGTCGAGCCCCACGACGTCGACGTCCCAACCCGAGGCCTGCAGCGCGTCGGCCAGCACCTGGCCGTCGAGCTCGCCGAGCAGACCGGGCGGCACGAGGACGATCGCGGCGCGGCCGAGGCCGTCGTCGGAGGTGGGGTGGGCCGGCGCCAGCTCGGCCAGCGCGGCGTGGGCGAGGGAGCGCGCGAGCGCGGGTGGGCCGTCGTCGTCGGCGCCCGCCGCCGCGTCGGCGAACGGCGCCAGGGTCGGGCGCACCACGGTGGCGTAGACGCGTTCAGGCGACGCGCCGCGCGCGATCGCGGCGGCCACGGCGTGGCGCAGGGCGACCGGCTCGCGGGCCTCGCCGAGCTGAGCGTCTCCAGCCATCGGCGCGAAGGCTACGAAACGGGTGCGCGTCCTGCGTGCGCGGGTCGCCGCGGGGGTGCATGGTCTGGCGCCCGCTGGGTACCAGGCAGGCGACGGCCGGCGCCGATGACCGTCGCACTTCCCCGATGATCTGCGTCCAGGACATCTCCCGAGATCCCCGCGCGCCCGGCGTGGCGCGGCGGATGGTCGACGACCTCGACGGCATCCTCAGCGCGGACGTCGCCCAGCAGGCGCGGCTGCTCGTCTCCGAGGTCGTCACGAACGCCGTCCGCCACGGCGACGGCGACGCGGTCCGCGTCGTGCTGGACGCCGCCGACGACGGCATCCTGCGCTGCGAGATCACCGACGAGGGCCACGGCTTCGTCCCCACCGGGCGCGACCGCCCGGCCACCGAGGTCGGCGGCTGGGGCCTGCACATGGTCGAGACGCTGTCGCGCAACTGGGGCGTGCGCGAAGGCAGCACGCACGTGTGGTTCGAGCTCGGCCTGTCCTAGATCGGGATGCCCCAGAGGGGGAACCAGCGCTCGAGCTCGGTCTCGACCGGCAGCTCGGTGCCCAGCTGGGCCTTGACCTGCAGCTCGCGCTCGGTGTCGCGCTGCTGCTCGCCGCGCGCCGGCACGAACGGGTACCAGGTGCCGCGCTTGTAGTTGTAGATGAAGTACACCGGGCGGCCGTCTGACTGCTCGAAGGCGAAGACCGCGGCCAGCACGCGGTTGCCGTACCCGCCGATCGCCAGCGCGTCGGAGACGGCGTTGATGCCGACCGCGAGGTCCTCGATGTCGTCGTCGTGGAGGATCATCCAGCGGTAGCCGTAGGTGTCGTCGCTGGTGGTCAGCGTCGTCCCGGTCTCCTCGCCGGTGCCGCGGACGACCTCCTCCATCTCGGAGGCGATCTGCTGGAAGTCGCCGGTGGCCAGCGGCTGGAACACGATCGCGGCGCTGCCGCGGTTCTTGATCCCCGGGCCGGCCTCCAGCGCGACCGCGGCCGTCGTGATCGCGAAGAGCCGGTCGGGCGCCGGGCCCTTGACCTTGCTGCGGCCCAGCAGTGCGTCGAAGAGGCCCACGGCTCAGGAGGCCAGCGCCGTGCGGACCGGTCCGCCGCTCTGCAGCTGGGACTCCAGCCGCGACAGGGCCGCGATGCGCTTCTCCATCGGCGGGTGCGTGGAGAAGAGGTTGTAGAGCGACTCCTTGACCCGCACCGGGACGATGTAGAAGGCGTTCATCTCGGCGTGCGCGCGCAGGTCGCTCTGCGGGATGCGCTCGTTGATGCCGCTGAGCTTCAGCAGGGCGGAGGAGAGCGCGCTCGGCCGGCCGGTGATGACCGCGGCGCCGCGGTCGGCGGCGAACTCGCGGTAGCGCGACAGCGCCTGCATCAGGAAGAAGCTGACGACCCAGACCACGGCCGAGATCAAGATGATGGCCATGAAGCTCGGGCCGTCCTCGTCGTCGCTGGACGAGCCGCCGTAGCCGCCGCCGAAGAGGAAGCCGAACTGGACGATCATCGACGCGATCGAGGCGAAGAAGCCCGCGAGCGTCATGATCATCACGTCGCGGTTGACGATGTGGGTGATCTCGTGGGCCATGACGGCCTCGAGCTCCGCGGGCGAGAGCAGGTCCAGGATCCCCGTCGTGGCGCAGACCGTCGCGGCCTTCTGGGACCGGCCCAGCGCGAACGCGTTGGGAACGGGCGAGGAGACCACGGCGATCTTCGGCTTGGGGATGTCGGCCTGGACGCAGAGGCGCTCGATCATGGCGTGCAGCTCGGGAGCCTCCCGCGGGGAGACCTCCTTGGCACCCATCGAGCGCAGCGCGAGCTTGTCCGAGGCGAAGAACTGGAAGCCCAGGAACGCCGCGCAGCCGATGAGCGCGACCGCACCGCCGGCGCTGGTGAACAGCACCGCGAAGAAGACCACGTAGACGAGGCCCAGCAGCAACATCGTCACGAGCATCCGCACCTGCAGACCCGTGTCGCGACCGAACGAGGTGTTCATGGGTGGGATGGTAGTCCTGTTGCCTTACGGTTCGATCAAGGTGCCCGCACGGCGCCTTGCACGGATCGCCGGCGCGGGCTCCTACCATGCCCCGTCGCATGCGCCCGCGCCACGTGTTGGCCGGTGCCGTCCTGCCGTTGATGCTCTGCCTGTCGCTGTGGCTCGTGCTGCCGCTCGGCTCGGAGGCGTCGCCGCAGGGCCGTGCCGCCTCCCTCCAGAAGAAGATCGACACCACCCGCGGGAAGATCGGCCGCCGCAAGGGCACCGAGCACGTCCTGACGTCCGACATCCAGCGCTGGTCGTCGCGCATCGCCAAGCTGCAGGGGTCGATCAGCACGCTGCAGAGCCGCGAGCAGCGCATCCAGGCCGACCTGGACGCGCGCCGCAACGAGCTCGTCACGACCCAGCGCAAGCTGCGCTCCGAGCGCGCGCGGCTGGCCCGCCTGCGCGCCCGCCTCGCCGAGGGGCGCAAGATCCTCGCCACGCGCCTGGCCGAGCTCTACCAGGCCGACAAGCCCGACCTCATGACGGTCGTGCTCAACAGCAACGGCTTCGCCGACCTGCTCGAGCGCGGCGAGTTCCTGGGCCGCATCCAGGAGCAGGACAACAACGTCATCCAGATCGTCAAGACCGCCAAGGCCGACGCGACGTCCACGGCCGCGCGCCTCGACAAGCTCGAGCGGCGCCAGCAGCAGCTCACGACGATCGTCCTGCAGCGCCGCGACCAGGTCGCCCAGGTCAAGCAGCAGCTGATCGACACGCGAGTCGGCTACCAGCAGACGCGCAACGGCAAGCAGGCCGCGCTGGGCAAGGTCCGCACGGAGCGCAAGTCGCTGGAGACGCACCTCGACGAGCTCAAGAAGGAGTCCGACAAGGTCCAGGCCCAGCTCCAGGGCGGCGCCGGCCTGCCCGCCGGCCCGATCACCGGCGGCAGCGGGCGCTTCATCTGGCCCGTCAACGGCCCGATCACCTCACCCTTCTGCGAGGCCCGCGCCTGGGAGTCCTGCCACCCGGGGATCGACATCGCCGTGCCGACCGGCACGCCGATCCGCGCCGCCGACGGCGGCCGCGTCGCGATCGCCGGCTGGGTCGGGGGCTACGGCAACTACACCTGC
>JAOPZP010000349.1 GCA_025964055.1 Conexibacter sp. | reverse complement strand
GCGCGCCGACTCCCTGGACGAGGCCACCGCGATCGTCAACGCCAGCCGCTTCGGCAACGGCGCCTCGATCTTCACCGAGAACGGTGCGGCGGTGCGCCGCTTCCGCCACGACGTCGAGGCCGGGATGGTGGGGGTCAACATCGGGGTCGCGGCACCGGTCGCGTTCTTCCCGTTCTCAGGCTGGAAGGACAGCTTCCTCGGTGACCTGCACGCCCACGGCGGCGACGCCGTCGAGTTCTTCACCAGGAAGAAGACCGTGACCAGCCGCTGGTTCTCCGACGGCCAGGGCCACGGCACCTACTTCGTCGAGGGCTAGCGGCTACGCGCCATTCGGCAGGACGAACTGCGGGACCTGCTGCTGCTGGCCGTAGGGATCGACCTGCTGGCCGCCGTACGGGTCCACCTGGCGGCCCTGGCCGGCCTGGGTCGCCTGGGTGCTCGCCGACGAGGTGGGGTTGGCCACGAACGCCTGCACCGTCTTGGACGGGATCGCGAACCCGATGCCGACGTTGCCGCTCTGGCCGCCGCTGCCCGAGCCGCTCGTGGCGATCTGGGAGTTGACGCCGACGACCTTGCCGGAGGCGTCGAGCAGCGGGCCGCCCGAGTTGCCCGGGTTCAGCGCCGCGTCGGTCTGGACCGCGCCGGTGATCGGCGTGCCGTCGGGCGCCTGGATGTCGCGGTTCAGCGCGCTGACGATGCCGCTGGTCAGCGTGTGGTCCAACCCATAGGGGTTGCCGATGGCGTACACGTTGTCGCCGATCTGCAGGCTGGAGGAGGCGCCGAAGGACAGCGCGTGCAGGTTGGTGGCGTTGACCTTCAGCACCGCGAGATCCTTGGACGCGTCGGCCGCGAGCACCGTCGCGGGCTGCGACTGCGTGCTGGTCCCGAGCTTGACGGTCACCTGCGTGGCGCCGTCGACGACATGCTCGTTGGTGATGATCTTGCCGTCGGAGGAGACGACGAAGCCCGAGCCCGTGGCGGTGCCCTGGGCGGTCTGGGCGCTGATGTAGGCGACGGCGTCCTTGGAGGAGTTGTACACGTTCTTGGCCGTCGAGGGCGAGGTGTCGACCACGGGCCGGGACGTCGATGGCGCAGCGGCGGCAGCCGGTGGCGAGGCGCTGTGGCCGTCGACGACGACCGCCGCGGCACCTGCGCCGCCGGCCCCGGCGATGAGGGCGCACGCGCCGAAGGCGGCAAGCTTCGAGGAGGGGGTCATGCCGACACTGTGCGCCGCTGCGCTTGCGCGGCCTTCAAGGAATCCGAAAGGACGCATAAGGGTTTGGCGTCCTCAGCGATGTCCCACCGGCGCGGGTCCTTCTAGGGTGTCGGGATGGCCGCCCTCGACGCCCTACGCGCCCGCCTCGCCGAGCTGACCGACCTCTCGCTGCTGGGCCACCTCGCCGCCTGGGACCAGCGCACGATGATGCCGCCCGACGGCTCCCCCGCGCGCGCGCACCAGCTGTCGACGCTGCAGCGCCTGTCCCACGAGCGCGCGACCGCCGACGAGGTCGGCGAGTGGCTCGGCGAGCTCGAGAGCACGGGCGACCTCACCGACGTCGACCGTGACCTCGTGCGCCTCGCGCGGCGTGACTGGGACCGCGACCGGCGCGTGCCGATCGACCTCGCCGCCGAGCTGGCACAGGCCGGCGCCGAGGGCCAGGACGTGTGGCAGGCCGCCCGCGCCGCCGACGACTTCTCAGCCTTCGCCCCCGCGCTGCGGCGCAACATCGAGCTCGCGCGCGCCTACGCCGCGTGCTTTGCCGACGAGTTCGCCGGGCCCTACGA
The DNA here is from genome assembly GCA_025964055.1 of Conexibacter sp. Classification (GTDB taxonomy): domain Bacteria; phylum Actinomycetota; class Thermoleophilia; order Solirubrobacterales; family Solirubrobacteraceae; genus Baekduia. Next base: position 1,456 of record JAOPZP010000349.1, on the reverse strand, counting down.
CGCGCTGCTCGCCGACTACGACTTCGGCCTGACGGCCGCGCGGATCCAGGAGGTCTTCGGACGCCTGGGCGAGGCGCTGCCGCCGCTGGTCGCCGAGGCGGTGCAGCGCCCGGCGCCGGCACCGCTCCAGGTGCCCGTCGCCGCGCAGCAGGCCGCCGTGACCAGCACGCTGGCGCGCCTCGGCGTGCTCCCCGACAGCTGGCGCGTCGACGTCTCGGCCCATCCGTTCTCCACCAACATGGGTCAGCGCGACAGCCGGATCACAACGCGCTACGAGGACGGCCAGCTGGAGTCCGTGCTGGCGGCGATGCACGAGTTCGGGCATTCGCTGTACGAGCGCCAGATCGCCCCCGAGCTGGCGCGGACCAACCTCGGGCACGGCACGTCGATGTCGGTCCACGAGTCCCAGAGCAAGTTGTGGGAGAACCACGTCGGGCGCAACCCCGCCTTCGCGGGCGTGATCGCCGGCGAGCTCACCGCGGGCGGCTTCGCCGTCGAGCCGTCGACGCTGCTGGCCGCCCTGGGCCGCGTGCAGCCGTCGCTCATCCGCGTCTCGGCCGACGAGCTGACCTACCCGTTGCACATCGTGCTGCGCTTCGAGCTCGAGCTCGCGCTGATCGAGGGCCGGCTCGACGTCGCCGACCTCCCGGCCGCCTGGAACGACGGGATGCGCCGCCTGCTCGGCGTCGAGGTGCCCAGCGACGCCCACGGCGTCCTGCAGGACGTCCACTGGGCCGCCGGCGCGTTCGGCTACTTCCCCAGCTACGCGCTCGGCACGCTGATCGCCGCCCAGCTCTGGGAGGCGCTCGAGGCCGCCGCCGGCTCCCAGGACGAGGCCCTGGCGGCCGGCGACGTGTCGGCCGTCCGCCGCTGGCTCGCCGACCATGTCCATCATGTCGGCCGGCGGCTGGACACCGAGCCGCTGGTGACCGCGGCGACCGGCCGTGGCCTCGACGTCGAGCCGTTCCTGCGCCACGTGACGCACGTCGCGACGCGCTGAGGAGCGCAGCGGCGCGGGCCCTCAGGCCGCCGGCGACGCCGACGCGTCCGGCGAGCCGCTCGGCGCCGGCGCCCCCGCCGGTAGCCGCACCGTGAACCGCGCACCGCCGCCCGGGGCGTTCTCGGCGGAGACCGAGCCGTCGTGGGCCGCGACGATCCCGGAGACGATCGCCAGCCCCAGGCCGGCGCCCGCCTTCCCGCGCTCGCGGCCGTGCTCGGCGCGCCAGAAGCGGTCGAACAGCGCGCCGTCGTCGTCGTCGGTCGGCAGGCCGGGGCCGTAGTCGCGGACTTCCAGGACCGTCGTCGTGCCGTCGTGGCCGACGGTCACGACCACGGGCGTCCCGGCCGGCGTGTGGACCAGCGCGTTGCGCAGCAGGTTGGCGAAGACCTGGCGAAGTTGGTGTGGATCGCCCGCGACGATCGCGCGGCCGTCGGACTCCAGGTCGATCTCGCGGTC
>JAOPZP010000324.1 GCA_025964055.1 Conexibacter sp. | reverse complement strand
TCCGGGCCGCGGCGGCGGGCGCGGAGCCCGAGCAGCAGCTCTCCCTCGACGCGGGCGACGCCGCCGCCGAGGAGGCGCCCAAGCCAAAGCGCCGCCGCGCCACGCGGGCCAAGAAGACCGACGAGCCGTCGGATCCGCCGCCGCCCGAGCAGCTCGACGACGCGGCCTGAGGTACCTGACCGGGCTGCCGGGCGCGGCACCGTAGGCTGATCGGCGTGGATCCCCGCCCCGAGCCCGACGGTCGCCTCGCGCCCGCCGCCCGTGCGCTGTGGACGATCGAGGCGCTGCTCTGGGGCGGCCCGATCACCGTCGGGGCGTTCGCCGTCGGCGGGGCGCTCAGCGACGAGCATGGCCTCGCCGGCACCGCGGGGACGGTGCTGCCGTGGCTCGTGCTCGCCGTCGCGCTGGCCGCGATCGCCGTCGTGCCGACGCTGCGCTGGCGCCGCTGGCGCTGGCGCCTGGACGACGACGAGCTGGACCTGCGCCACGGCGCGCTGACCGAGATCCGCACGATCGTGCCGGTGGCCCGCATCCAGCACGTCGACGTGCGCCGGTCGTTCACCGCGCAGATCGTCGGCGTCGCGGCCGTGGTCGTGCACACCGCCGCCGGCACCACCGAGATCCCGGCGCTGCCCGACGGCGAGGCGGCGCTGGTCCGCGACCGGCTCGCCGGGCTGATCCGCACGCCCGATGACGTCTGAGACGCACCGGCTCCACGTCGCGGCAGCGATCGAGCAGGCGATCAAGGCGCTGTCGGACGTCGCGGTCCCGCTGCTCATCGGGCTCGTCGCCGGCGGGCGCCACAGCAGCTTCTCGGCGATCCTCCTCGGGCTGCTCGGCGTCGGCGCCGCGGCGGCGATCGGCATCACGCGCTGGCGGGCGACGACCTACCGCGTCACCGATCGCGCCCTGCACTTCCGCTCCGGCGTGTTCTCGCCGGACGAGACCGTCGTGCCGATCGACCGCGTCCAGGCGGTCGACACGATCGCCGGTCCGATCCAGCGGCTGTTCGGCGTCAGCGGCCTGCAGGTGCAGACGTCGGGCGGGGGCGAGAAGGCCGAGGTCGTGCTCTCGGCGCTGTCGGACGACCGGGCGCGCGAGCTGCGGGCCGCGCTCGGCCACGCCGACGAGGCGGAGCAGACCCAGCGCCGCCGGCGCCTGACCATGGGCAGCCTGCTCGTGACCGCGCTCACCGCGCCCCAGCTCGGCGTCGTGCTGCCGGTCGTCGGCGGCCTGTTCGGCCTGCTGCAGAACGGGCTGGTCGGCCAGAGCGAGACGTGGCTGCGCAACGTGAACTCGGTCCACGAAGTCGTGCTCATCGCGTTGGGGCTGCTCCTTGCGGCGTGGGCGCTGTCGTTCGCGGGGTCGGTCGTCGCGTTCTCGGGCTTCGAGATCCAGCGCGCCGACCAGCGGCTGCGGATCCGCCGCGGGCTGCTGCAGCGCCGCGCCGTCAGCGTGCCGGTGGCGCGCGTCGATGGCGTTCAGGTCGTCGAGAGCGTCCTGCGCCGCCCGTTCGGGCTGGTGACGCTGCGCCTGGAGCTCACGAGCCTCGGCGGCCGGGAGACGGCTCAGCGCACGCTGTTCCCGCTCATGCCGCGGCACGACGTCGAGCCGTTCCTCGCGACGTTCCTGCCCGAGCTGGGCGGCTCGCTCGCGCTGCAGCAGCACCCACCCGGGCGCGCCCGGCGGCGCTACGTCCTGCGTCCCGTCCTGGTCGCGCTCGTGCCGGCGGCGGCGCTGGTGGTCGCGGTCCCCGCGGCCTGGCCGGCGGCGCCGGTGCTCCTGGCGCTCGCCGTCGTGCTCGGGCTCGACGCCTTCGCCGCTGCGGGCCTGCGCCTCGACCCCGACGACGGGCGCGTCATCCTCCGCGCCCGCCACCGCGCGGCCCGCATCACGCTCGTGGCGCGCCGCCGCCGGGTGCAGGAGCTCGGCGTGTCACGGACGGTCTTCCAGCGCCGGGCGCAGCTGGCGACCGTGTCGGTCGCGGTGGCCCGGGGGACGCGGCTGGCGGTGCGGCATGTCGATCGGCCGGTGGTGGAGGAGTTCCTGGTGGTGTTGGATCCGCGGGGTCAGACCCCTTGATGCAGTCGCACTGCAAGCAGGGGGCCTGACCCCTCAATACGCGCGCTACGCCCCCGGCAGCCGCCCCAGATGCACCTCGCCGGCCTGCAGCACGGTGACGCTCCCGTCCACCAGGCGCACCACGAGCCGCCCCTCCTCGTCGACCCCGGCCGCCACGCCCGTCCCGCCCGCCCATGCGACCTCACGCCCCACCAACGCATCGCGCGACCGCCACACGTCGAGCACCGTCGCCGCCGGCAGTGCCAGTGCGTGATCCAACGCCACCAACAACGTCGACAGGAACGGCTCGACGTCGGCGGCCCCGCGCCCCAGCGTCCCCGCGCTCTCCCGCAGCTCCAACGGCAGATCCGCCGGGTCGACGGCGACGTTGACGCCGATCCCCAGGACCGTCCAGCCCTCGTGTGGCCGGCCCTCGGCGAGGATGCCGGCCACCTTGCGCCCGTCCACCAGGACGTCGTTGGGCCACTTGATCCGCGCGGCCGCGCCGCACGCCTGCGCCACGGCCACGGCGGCGACGAGCGGCAGCAGCGGCGGGGTGTCGCGCAACACCACCGACATCGCGAGCGCCGCGCCCGGCGGCGTCGTCCACGAGCGGCCCTGGCGGCCGCGGCCCGCGGTCTGGCCGGCGGCGGTCACCAGCGCCCCGTGTGGTGCGCCGGCCAGCGCCAGCTCCTTGGCGCGCGTGCTCGTGGAGTCCGTCACGCGCAGGTGCAGGCGCGGCAGACCGAGCATCAGCGTGCGCGGATGCGGAGCTCGTCGTCGCGGCCGACGTCGAGCAGGTCGCGCGCCGATCCGCGGTTGACGGCCAGCGCCAGCGTCCGGTAGGCGTCCTCGTAGAGGATCAGCTCGCCGGGCGCCACGTCGGCGAACGTCGTGGCGTACACGCCGGGGCGCCCGTTGATCTCGACGCCGTGGCCCAGCCGGAAGCCCGAGCCGGTCAGCTCGGCGTGCTCGACGTCGAGCATGATGTTGCCGAAGCGGTCGAAGCCCACCGCGTGCGCGTAGAGCTCGTCGTTCTCCAGCAGGGCCAGCGGCATGTCGAGGCGGACGATCTCGTCGGCGTCGATCGGGTCGCCGGCGTCGCCCAGCGGCGCGCCGAGCGCGAGGTGCGCGGCGACCGGCGCGAAGATGTCACGCCCGTGGAACGTCGCCGACACGGGCTCGAGCCGGTGCGGCGAGCGGGCGACGTCGACGACCTCGGCGATCCCGCCGAAGCGCTGCGCGGCCAGCGACAGCAGTCCGTTGTCGGGTCCGACCAGGATGCGGTCCTCCTCGGTGGTGCGCAGGGCGATCGCCCGCCGCTCCGCGCCGACGCCGGGATCGACGACGGCCAGGTGCACCCCCGGCGCGGCGAACGGCAGCGCGCGCCGCAGGACCAGCGCGGCGGTCCGGATGTCGTGGCGATCGAGCCCGTGGGTGAGGTCGACGACCCGGATCTCCGGGCCGATGCGCGTGATCACGGCATGGCAGACGCCGACGAAGTCGTCCTCCAGGCCGTAGTCCGAGAGGAAGGTGATGGGCTGGACCATGCAGGCCGGAGGCTAGCGGCGTAGCCAGGGGCCGCGCTGGGTAGCGCGAACCCATGCTGGACGAGACCCCGCAAGACGCGCCGACCGGCCTGCCGGAGAACGTGCCCGAGGAGCAGCCGCTGGGCGTGCCCGAGGCCGATCCCGACGGCGAGCACACCGAGCCGGGAGCCGATGCGATGCCCGGGATCCCGAACGAGGGCGAGCCGCCGGCGGCGAGCTAGAGGCTCGCGGCGGCGACCAATGCCGCGACGAGGCCGGCCGGCGTGTGCTCGGCGGCCTCGACGTCGGGCTCGAGGCCCAGCTCGCGCAGCGCCTCGGTGGTGATCGGGCCGATCGAGGCCAGCTGCAGCCCGCTGTCGCGCACGGCGTCGGCGCCGCCCGCGGCCTCGCAGAAGAAGCGCGCCGAGGACGCCGAGGTGAAGGTCGCCCAGTCGGCTTCGAGCGC
>JAOPZP010000264.1 GCA_025964055.1 Conexibacter sp. | reverse complement strand
GCGACGCGCCGGTCGTCGAGGTCTCCGGCCGCACGTTCCCGGTCGAGGTCCGCTACCGGCCGACGATCGATCCCGAGCGTCCCGAGGCGGGCGAGCGCGACCAGCCCGAGGCGATCGGCGACGCCGTCGAGGAGCTGCTGGGCGAGTCGCGCGACGGGGATGTCCTGGTCTTCCTCAGCGGCGAGCGCGAGATCCGCGACACCGCCGACGTCCTGCGCGGGCGCCTGCATGACGACGTCGAGATCCTGCCGCTCTACGCGCGGCTGTCGAACGCCGAGCAGCAGCGGGTCTTCACCGCGCATCGCGGCCGGCGCGTCGTCCTGGCCACCAACGTCGCCGAGACGTCGCTGACCGTGCCGGGCATCAAGTACGTCGTCGACGCCGGCTTTGCCCGCATGAGCCGCTACAGCGCCCGGCTCAAGGTCCAGCGCCTGCCGATCGAGCCGATCTCCCAGGCGTCGGCCGACCAGCGCAAGGGCCGCTGCGGCCGCACCTCCGACGGCATCTGCATCCGCCTCTTCGACGAGGAGGACTTCCTCGGGCGCCCGCGCTTCACCGATCCCGAGATCCTGCGGACGAACCTCGCGTCGGTGATCCTGCAGATGGCCGCGCTGGACCTCGGCACGGTGGCCGACTTCCCGTTCCTGGATCCGCCCGACCCGCGCCAGGTGCGCGACGGCATCAACCTGCTGCACGAGCTCGGCGCGATCGACCCCAAGGCCGAGAGCGGCAAGCGGCTGACCGGCGTCGGGCGCAAGCTCGCCCGCCTGCCGGTCGACCCCCGCATGGCCCGCATGATCCTCGAGGCCGACCGGCTGTCGTGCGTCGAGGAGGTCATCGTCATCGCCGCGGCGTTGTCGATCCAGGACGTCCGCGAGCGGCCGGTCGAGCATCGCGCCCACGCCGACCAGCTCCACGCACGCTTCGCCGACGAGCACTCCGACTTCCTCGCCTACCTCAACCTGTGGAACTTCCTGCGCGACCAGCAGCGCGAGCTGTCGGGCAGCCAGTTCCGCAAGCGCTGCAAGGCCGAGTACCTGCACTACCTGCGCATCCGCGAGTGGCAGGACCTCGTGGCGCAGCTGCGGGCCACGGCCAAGGAGCTCGGCATCACGCGCAACCAGCAGCCGGGCGACCCCCAGCACATCCACGTCGCGTTGCTGTCGGGGTTGTTGTCGCACATCGGCGTCAAGGACGTCGCCGCCGCGCCCAGCAGCGCTCGCGGCCTCCGCGACCGGCGCGGGGGTGCGGGCCGCGAGTACCTCGGCGCCCGCGGTGCGCGGTTCAACGTCTTCCCCGGGTCGGTGCTCTCCAAGAAGCAGCCCGCCTGGGTCATGGTCTCCGAGCTGGTCGAGACCGCGCGGCTGTTCGGCCGCACCGCGGCGCGCATCCAGCCCGAATGGGTCGAGCCGCTGGCCGAGCACCTCGTCAAGCGCACCTACAGCGAGCCCCGCTGGGAGCGGCGGCGCGGGGCCGTCGTCGCGACCGAGCGCGTCACGTTGTACGGGTTGCCGATCGTGGCCGGGCGCAAGGTGCCCTACGCGCGCATCGACCCGGAGCTCGCGCGCGACCTGTTCCTCCGCCGCGCGCTGGTCGAGCGCGACTGGGACACGCGGCACGCGTTCTTCGCCGCCAACGGGAAGCTGCTCGAGGAGATCGACGCGCTCGAGCAGCGCGAGCGTCGGCGGGACATCATGGTCGACGACCAGGCGCTGTACGACTTCTTCGCGGCGCGGATCCCCGAGAGCATCGTGTCGGGCGCGCACTTCGACCGCTGGTGGAAGGACGCGCGGCGCGCCGATCCCGACCTGCTCAGCTACACGCAGGAGCTGCTCGTCGCGCCCGAGGCGGCGTCGGCGCTGTCGGGCGCCGGCCGCCCGGCCGCGTGGCGCCAGGGCGAGCTGACGCTCCCGCTGACCTACCGCTTCGAGCCCGGCGCCGAGCACGACGGCGTGACCGTGCACATCCCGCTCGCGGTGCTGCCGCAGCTCCGGTCCACCGGCTTCGACTGGCTCGTGCCGGCGTTCCGCGAGGAGTTGGTGACCACGCTGATCCGCGGGCTGCCCAAGGAGCTGCGCCGGCCGCTCGTGCCGGTCCCCGAGACCGCGGCGCTGGCGCTCGCGCAGATGAAGCCGCGGTCCGGGCCGCTGGTGGAGGTGCTCGGCCGCGCGCTCGGCGCGATGCGCGGCGTCCCGATCCCCGCCGACGGATGGGATCTGGCCAAGCTCCCGGCGCACCTGCGGATGACGTTCGCGGTCGAGGACGAGGCGGGCGCCGTGCTCGCCTCCGGCCACGACCTGGCGGCGGTGCGCGAGCAGGTCAAGCCGCGGCTGCGCGCCGCGCTGTCGGCCGCGACCGCGGGGCTGGAGCGGTCGGGCCTGACGGCGTGGACGGTCGGCACCGTGGCGCACGACATCGCGCTGCCGGGCACGGGCGAGGCCGTGCGCGCCTACCCGGCGCTGGTCGACGAGGGCGCGACGGTCGGGCTGCGCATGCTGGAGTCGCCCGCCGCGCAGGCCCACGCGATGCGCGCCGGCACGCGGCGCCTGCTGCTGCTCGCGATCCCCTCCCCCGCGCGCCACGTCCAGGGCACGCTGGGCAACCAGGCGCAGCTGCTGCTGGCGGCCGCGCCGCACGGCTCGCTCGCCGCCGTCCTGGAGGACGCGACGGTCGCGGCCGCCGACGCGCTGATCGACGAGGCGGGCGGGCCGGCGTGGGACGAGGCGGGGTTCGCCCGGCTGCGCGACCACGTCGCCGGCGGGCTGGCGATGCGGACCGCGCGGGTGATGAAGGACGTCGTGGCGATCCTGGGCGCCCGCGCCGACCTGCACCGCCTCATGGAGACGCTCGTCGCCGAGCCGCTGCGGCCCGCGCGCCAGGACGTCGCAGAGCAGCTCGGCGGCCTCGTCTACCTCGGCTTCGTGGCCGCCACGGGCGCCGTGCGGCTGCCCGACGTCCTGCGCTACCTGCGGGCCGCCGAGCGGCGGCTGGAGCGGCTGCCCGACGTCGTGCCGGTCGACCGCGACCGGATGACCGCCGTGCGCGAGCTGGAGGCCGAGCTGCGCACGCGGACCAACGCCTACGTGTCGGCCGGTCGGCCGGTGCCCGGCGCCCTGCGCGACGCCGGCTGGATGCTCCAGGAGCTGCGCGTCAGCCACTTCGCGCAGGCGGTCGGCGTGCACGGGCAGGTCAGCGCCAAGCGGATCCGCAAGCTGATGGACGACCCGGCCGCCGCCCACCCCGCACCACGGGCATGACCTCGCAGGTCATCGACGGCGCGCCGGGCCGCTGGCAGGCTGCCGTCCATGACCAACCCCATCAACCAGCTCATCGACACCTACATCTCGGCCTGGAACGAGCCCGAGCCCGACCGCCGGCGCGCGCTCGTCGGCGAGGCGTTCACCACCGAGGCGACGTACCTCGACCCGATGATGTCGGGGGCGGGCGCCGACGCGATCGCCGCGATGATCGGCGCCGCCCAGCAGCAGCTCCCCGGCCATCGGTTCGTGCTCGCCGGCGCGCCGGACGCCCACCACGGCCGGGTGCGGTTCACCTGGCACCTGGAGCCGGCCGAGGGCGGCGCCGTGGTCGCGGTGGGCCACGACTTCGGGACGGTGTCGGCCGACGGCCGGCTGCGGACCGTCGTCGGGTTCCTCGAGCAGCCCGAGGCCCCAGCGGCGGCCTAGCGTTCGTCGCCGCGCCACGGCCGCAGCCGCGGCCACCAGCCCGGCACGGCTCGCCGGTAGGCGTCGTACTCGGCGCCGAACCGGCGGGCCAGCCGCGGGTCCTCGCGCGCGCCGGCGAGCGTGCCCATCGCCGCGAGGTAGGCCAGCGCGCCCACGAGCAGGATCGGCTGGGCGAAGGCCAGCGCCTCTCCCACGATGACGGTCGCGGTCGCGACGTACATCGGGTGGCGCACGTGGGCGAACGCGCCGCGCGCCAGCAGGCGCCGGGTCGGCACCGCGGGCGACGGCGTGCCCGCGCCGTCGGCGACGAAGCGGACGAAGACGTCGGCCAGCACGGCGAGGCCGGCGACGATCAGCACGCCGCCGAGCACGCGCAGCGCGACCGGCCAATCGGCGAGGTCGCTGCCCGCGACGTGCGCGAGCAGCCACGGCCCGAGCCCGGCCTCGAGGCCCGGGCCGGCGAGGAAGAACGCGGCGCTTCCGGCGGCCGCGACCCTGGTCCTGTGCACGGCGCCATCTTGCCGGACGGTGGCTCGGCGGCCCGGTCTCGTACGCTGCGCCGCCATGAGGCATCTCCTGCGTCCCCTCTTCGACCGCGTGGTCATCAAGGAGCTCGAGCCCGAGCGGTTCCGCCAGTCGGGACTGCTCGTGCCCTCGGGCTCCAACGAGCCGCCCCCGCAGCACGGCATCGTCCTGGCCGTCGGCCAGGGCCAGGACTGGTGGGAGCACGTCGGCTTCCGGATGCCCGTCAGCCCCGGCGACCACGTCGTCTTCCCTGCCTCGGCCGGCGCGTGGGTCGAGGTCGACGAGGAGCGCCTGCTGGTCTGCCGCGTCGGCGAGATCCTGGGCGTGCTCGAAGAGGTCCGCGACCCCGTGCCCGACACACCGTCGCACGACGGCTGACGACGGCGTCCACGTGCCCGTGGACGCTGCGGTGCGGGGCCACATACTTCGTGTGGCCATGAACGTCTCTCCGAGCCTGTCCGCCGCCGACACCCGCCACCTCGTGGCGGTCTCGGTCGCCGCCACCGCCGTCGACGCGCCCGCCGAGTCCGGCGGCGCGGCGTCGCTCCTGCAGGCGCGGCGGTTGGACGACGCCCGGTCGGTGCTGCGGGATGGGGAGACGGTGTCGGTCAAGGCCTGAGGCTGGGAGACCGCCGGCGTCCAGGGCGAACCCTCAGGGCCGCGCCCCCACCCTTCCCACCGCCCGCGACCCCAACCCACACGCCGCGGCCAGCGCCTCGGCCGCGTCCGCGCCATCGCGCCGCGCCGCCAGCCAGCCCGCGGCGAACGCGTCCCCGGCGCCCGTCGTGTCGACGACCTCGACGTCGGCACAAGCCACCCGCAGCACCCGCGACCCGTCGGTCCACAGCGCGCCCTCCGCGCCCAGCGTCACGACCACCTCGCCCACGCCGGCGCGCGCCACCAGCGCCCGCGCCGCGCGCTCCGGCTCGGCTTCCCCCGTCAGCACCGCCGCCTCGTCGCGGTTGGGCAGCAGCACGTCGGCGCCCGCGATCCAGCCGAGCACGTCCGCGACGCCGGCCGCGCGCAGCGGCGCCGCCGAGGCCGGGTCGACCGACACCGTCATGCCCGCCGCCCGCGCCCGGTCCAGCGCCGCGAGCCCCGCCGCCCGCGGACCGTCGTGCAGCAGCACGTACCCCGACAGGTGCAGATGCCCGCCGGCCACGAACAGCTCGGCCGGCAGATCATCGACCGCCAGCGCCAGGTTCGCACCGCGGTCCGGGAGCATCGTCCGCTCACCGTCGGCGCCGATGACCACGACGCAGGTGCCGGTCGGCCGCCCCCCGTCCAGAGCAACCCGTACATCAACGCCCGCGGCGGCCAGCTCGGCCACCGCGCCGCGCCCCGCGACGTCGTCGCCCGCCCGCGCCACG
>JAOPZP010000263.1 GCA_025964055.1 Conexibacter sp. | reverse complement strand
GACGGCGACGCCCAGCAGCGCCAGCGCGCCGCCGAGGCCGGCGAGCGCGACGAGCGCCGGAGCGATCAGCGACCCGGCGACGATCCCGCTCAGCGCCGCGGGTAGCGCGAAGCCGTAGGCGCGGCCGAGCACGTCGGCGGGCAGCGAGCGCTGCAGGCCGGTCTCGACGAGCACTTCGACGGTGATCGCCCCGACGCCGCCGACGAAGCAGAGCCCGAGCGCCGGCACCAGCGTGTGCGCGACGCCGAGGAGGGGGAGCGGCACGGCGACGCAGAGCAGCGCGGCGACGAGCGCGGCGGGCTGCCGGTCCTCGCTGCTCAGCCGCCCGGCGATCGCGGCGCCGACCACGCCACCCAGCCCCATGGCGCCGAGCAGGTAGCCGTAGCCGTCGGCGCCGAGGCCCAGTCGCCGCGCGACGAGCAGCAGCAGCACGGTCTGCGCGCCGTAGGCGACGCTGCAGGCGATGTCAGCGCCGACGAGGCGGCAGGCGGCCGAGCGCGCCAGCAGCGCCCGGGCGCCGGCGCGCAGGTCGGCCAGGACGTCGAGGCGGGCGGAGGCGGCGGCGTCGTCGTCCCGGGGCGCGGGCCGGAACGCGGCCCCCGCGGGGATCGACGCGACCAGCAGCGCCGAGGCGGCGAACGTCAGCCCGTTGAGTGCGAACGCCAGGCTCGGCGGGCCGAGGAGCAGGAGGATCGCGCCCAGGGCCGGACCGGCGACGATGCACGTGGGTCCGATCGCGGCGCGCGCGGCGTTGGCAGCCGCCAGGTCGCCGGCGTCGACCATCTGCGGCGTGCTCACCGCGACGCACGGGGCGTGCGGGACGGAGGCGAGCGTCGCGAGCGCCGCGAGGACCGGCGCCAGGAGGACGGGCAGATCGGCGACGGCCACGAGCGCGAGCAGTCCCATCAGCGCGGCGCGGGCGAGGTCGGTCACGATCATCAGGGTGCGACGGTCGAAGCGATCGGCCAGGACGCCGCCCAGCGGGCCCGCGACGACGATCGGCGCGACGCGCGCCGCCGTGGTGAGTCCCAGCCACGTCGTCGAGTGGGTCGCGTGATCCACATAGGCGAGCAGCGCGAGGTTGTACAGCCAGTCGCCGGCCTGGGAGATGGCCAGGGCGGTCAGCAGGCGGGCGAAGCGTGGATGGCGCAGCGCGATGTGCATGACGCCGGACGGTGATGCTGAGGTGCCGCTGCCCGCATCGGGCGCCCGCCCACCGCGACGCGCGCAGCAGTCCTATCTTCGGGCGGCTAAGGGTCCTACAGCGCTGCGCCTAGGACCCCTCCCGGCGGCGGATAGGGCGGCCGGCCACGGAACTCGGCGCGGGTGCCCGATGTGCGCCGACGGGCCTCAGCCGCACAGTTCCATCCATGAACACCACCACGCACCCCACCCACCCCGAGCGCTACTTCGCCCCGCAGGCCCGGATCTTCAGCCCCGAGCGGTACTTCGCTCCGCAGGCCCGGACGTCCTCCACCACCGACCCCGCCCGCATGGCGGGTCCTGTGCCGAGCGCCGGACGCCCCGAGGTCAGACGACCATGAACTTCCTGAGCAATGGAGCAGACGAGATGAACAGCAAGAGGACTTGGCACCGTGGTGCCCGCGGCCCCGCCGTGATGGCCGCGATCGCGGCGCTGGCCGTGGCCGCGACGGCCCAGCCGGTGCAGGCGAGCTTCGGCAGCGTCAAGCCCGGCGGCCTCATCTGCACGACGTTCAACGCGGCGAGCGCGACCTCGACCGTGCAGCTGGCGGCCTACAACACCAGCTCGGTCAACGAGTCGCTTCCGGCCGGCGACTTCAACTACCTCGACCCGGACCCGATCGACCGCGGTCAGCCGGGGGTGTTCGCGCCGGGCTGGTCCTCCTGGCGCCTGAGCTTCCCGGCCGTGGCCGACGACGCCGCCCACCAGATGGCCTGGGTCCTCAACGGCGCCTACGACCCCATCCTCGACACGCGCGCCAGCGAGCAGCCCTTCCTGCGGCCATGCGCCGACCACGGTCCCGCGATCGCCTCGGTGTCGCCTGCCGGGCTCGTCGCCGGCGGTGGCGCGCAGGCGTTGACGATCTGGGGCCGCGGGATGGCGGGTGCGACGGTCCTGATCGGCGGCGCCGGCGTGCACGTCGCGACGCCGACGGCCGCCGTCGACCAGCGCATCGACGTCGCGGTGACGGTCGACGGCGATGCGGCCAGGACGCCGCGTGACGTCCTGGTCAAGACCCCGGGCAACCTCGAGGTCGGCTGCCGCGCGTGCCTGCAGATCGCCGCTGCGCCCGACGTGCAGACAGGGGCTCAGGGACCCAAGGGCGATGCCGGTGCCCCGGGACCCAAGGGCGACGCGGGACCACAGGGCCCCAAGGGCGACGCGGGACCGGCCGGTGCGCCGGGAGCGCCCGGCACCACCGCAGCGGTCGTCCGCGCCACCAGCGCGCCGGCCACCTTCGGACGCGACGGGCAGGCCACGGCGAGCGCCAGGTGCCCGGCCGGCACGAGCGTGATCTCCGGCGGCCACGACGTCGACAGCTCCGCGAGCCTCCAGGTCGTGTCGGTGGTGACCGACCAGGCGACCGGCGACCGGTCGTGGACCGTCACGGTGCGGGCCGTCCCGGCGCGCGCCGGGCGCCGGCTGACCGTCTCGGCCAACTGCCTGAAGCGGTCGTAGGAGACGGCGCCTTCCGACGGTCAGGCGGCTCCGCCGCGGCGTTCACGCAGGAGCCGCCGGAGGTCGTGCGGCGCAGGACGTCGGCGGTGAGGGCCTCGTCCGTCGCCGGGCGACCTCAGTGCCTTGCGCGCAGCGCGCCGCCGACCGCGCCGAACACGCACCCGGCCACGCCGGTGATGACCGGCAGCAGCCCCGGCATCGAGCCGAGCGACGCCTCGGCGTTCGTCCCCGCGACCGCGTGGCCGAGCAGGATCCCGGCGCCGAAGAGCACCCCCGACGCCGCTCCTCGCCGCGCGCCCTCCGACGCGCTGCGATGCTCGAAGCCGCCGAGGACGCCGCCGAGCGCGGCGACGACCTGCAGCGCCCAGTAGCCCGCCGCGGTCCAGCCCAGCACGACGCCGCAGAGCGCGCCGAAGACGACCGGGACGACCAGCGCGCCGAGCACGCGCTCGACCGGCGAGCGCTCAGCGAACGGCACCATGAGCCGCGCGAGGGCCGAGACCGGGCGCCCTTCGGCGTCAACGGCAGCCATCGGTCCACCTCTGCGCGCCGATGATGGCGGCGCGCCCCACGTGCCGGTGTGTCACGTCCGCCGCCCTCCTCCAGGGTTACAGCGGAGAACCTACGCCACCGATCGCGTCAGCGCGAGCCGCGACCGGCGCCGGCGCCGGTCGCGCGGCCTCGGGCGCGACGTGCGGCAGCCACTCCAGCCACGACGGCAGGTACCAGTTCCAGTCGCCGAGCAGCTTCATGCCGGCGGGCAGCAGCACGGCCCGCACGATCGTCGCGTCGATCAGCACGGCGAGCGCCAGGCCCACGCCCATCTCCTTGAAGTCGATCGAGCCGAGCGTCGCGAAGATCGAGAACACGCCGACCATCACCGCCGCCGCGCTCGTCACGACGCCGGCCGTCGCGCGGATGCCGTGGCGCACGGCATCCTCCGAGCTCAGGCCGCGGTCGTGGCCCTCGCGGACGCGGCTGAGGATGAACACGTGGTAGTCCATCGACAGCCCGAACAGGATCACGAACAGGAACAGCGGCAGCCAGGACGTGATCCCGCCGATGGACCGGAACCCGAGCACGGACCCGAGGTGGCCGTCCTGGAAGATCCACACCAACATGCCGTAGGACGCGCCGACCGAGACCAGGTTCAAGATGATGGCCTTGGCCGGGATCACGATGGACCGGAACGTGAAGAGCAGCAGCAGGAAGGCGAGCGAGAGGACGAAGAGGAAGACCCATGGGGCCCGGTCCTGCATCAGCTCGTTGAAGTCGTAGGAGCCGGCGGTCAGGCCCGTCACGGCCACCTCCACGCCGGGAAGTCGCCCGATCGTGCTCGGGACGAGGTCGTCGCGCAGGAGCGTCAGCGCGCGGTTGGACGTGTCGTCGGTGCCCGTCCCGGCCAGCGGCACGTTGACCGCGGCGACCCGTCCGTCGGCGCTGTCGACGATCGTGACGGGATCGTGCATCAGCCCGGTCCGCACCGCCCGGTTGCGCAGGGCACGGATCGCGGCCGTCACCCGCGGCGCCCGCGCGTCGCCGGCCTTCACCGCGACCGTGGCCGCCAGCGGCTCGCCCGGGAAGGCCGTCTGGATGCGGTCGTAGGTCCGCATCACGGGCAGGTCGCGCGGCAGGCCCTGGACCCCGGAGTTGGCGGTGTGCAACCGCAGCGTCGGCAGCGCGAGCACGAGCAGCAGCCCGCCCGCGACCACGACCGAGACCCAGGGGTGGCGCAGCACCCGGTCGACGACGACGGCCCAGAACCCCGACTCGCCGCGCTGGTCGTGCAGGCGCCGGATGACCGGCACCCGCCCGCGGTGGATCCGGTCGCCGAGCGCCGACAGCAGCGCCGGGAGGACGGTCACCGAGCCGGTGACGGCGATCGCGACGACGAGGATCGTCCCCGTGGCGAACGACTGGAACGTCGCGTTGTCGGTGATGTACATGCCCGACATGGCGATCATGACCGTCAGCCCGGAGATGAGGACCGCGCGTCCGGAGGTCGCCGCCGCGACGTCGAGCGCCGCCGCCTTGCCGCGCCCGGCCGCGCGCTCGTCGCGCTCGCGGCGGATGTAGAACATGGAGTAGTCGACCCCGACGGCCAGGCCGACGAGCAGGACGACCGACGAGATCGCCTCGTCGACCGGGAGGACCTGGCTGAGCGGCCCCAGCACGCCGAGCGCAATGGCCACGGCCGACAGCCCCAGCGCCAGCGGCAGCGCGGCGGCGACCAGCGCACCGAACGCCAGCACGAGGATCACGAGGGTGATCGGCAGCGACAGCGTCTCGGCCTTGTGGAAGTCGTCCTGGAAGGCCTGCGACAGCGCCTTGTCGGCGCTTGCGTCGCCGAACTCCTCGACGCGCATCTGCCGGTGCTGCCGGCCCACCTGCGCCACCGCGCCGAGGACCGGGCCGACCCGGCTCTTGGCCAGCTCGAGGTCGCCGCGGAGGTCGAACTGGACCAGCGCGGAGCGCCGGTCGCGCGCCACCTGGCCGAGGTTGTCGGGCGCCAGCGGCGACTGCACGTCGATGACGGCCGGGAACCGGCGCAGCCGCGCGACGACGTCGCGGATCGCCGCCTGGAACGCCGGGTCCTGCGCCGTCAGGCCAGGTCCGCGGCCGCGGGCCTGGACGAGCACCGCCTCGTCGGCCCGGTCGTCGAACCCGGCGCCGGCGAGGATCTGGTCGCCCTGCCGCGACTGCCCGTTGCCGAGATCCGCCGGGGCGATGTGCTTCGTGCCGACCGCGCTCCCGACGACCACGCTGGCGAGCACGAGGACGAGCCAGCCCGAGATCGCCGCGCTCCGGTGCTCGGCGCTCCACCTTGCGGCTCGCTGGGCCAGGTTGGGACGGGGCGGCATGCGCAGTCCTGGCGACCGAGCGTACTCCTCCGGTTCGGCGGGGCTGATGGGAGGGCCTGGCGCCCGCCGTCAGGACGCTCCTACTCGGCCGATGGAGCGGTCGGGCGCCGCTCGATGGCCTCCAGGCGCGCGGCGATGGAGTCCAGGCGCACCAGCACTTCGCCCAGCTCGCGGTCCTCCTCGCGACTGGAGCGCATGAACCGGTCGGCGGCGGCGGCGGTCAGCACGGCGACGAACCCGATCCCGGCGAGCATGACGACGATGGCGATGGCGCGCCCGCCGTCGGTGCGCGGCGAGTAGTCGCCGTACCCCACGGTCGTCACCGTGGTCATCGCCCACCAGACGCCGTCCCAGGCGGTGATGGCGTGACCGTACTTGTCCGTCTTCTCGATGGCTGCGAAGGCGGCGCCGCCGCCGAGGACGGCGACGACGGCGAGCACCGCGGCATCCCGTACGCCTTCGGTCGACAGCATCCGGCGGGTCATCAGCCCCGCCTTGACGAGCCGCAGGACGCGCAGCAGCCGGAAGATCCGGGCCGCCTGCAACGCCGCAGGGAGGAACGGCGGGGTGAGGATCACGATGGCGACTTCCAGGGGATGGCGGCGAAGCCATGCGGCGCGATCGGTCGTCACGGCCAACATCAGGACCAGCTCGCCGAGGAAGGCCAGCCAGATCACCCAGTTCAGTACGACCCCGATGGTGTCCCATGGCAGCCCGAGGGTCGACTCCTCGATGGCGATGGCCGGGATCGTCAGCAGCGCCGCGATGAGCAACGGCACTTCGATCCTGCGGGCGAGCTCGTCGGTCGATCGGTTCACGGGCCCACGTTCGACGCGGGCGGGCCGCGTCCTGTGCCCGGCGCGAGCGCGATGACCCCCAGCGGCGGCGACACGCCGCAGGACCGGTCAGAACACCGTCGCCGGTTAAGCAGGGGCCGCCCGCGGCGGCGGCGAAGCCCGGAGGGATGCGACGTGCGCGCGTCCTCGCGATGGCGCTTCTGGCCTGCAGCGCGCTGGGGATCCCGGCGCAGGTGAGCGCGGCGAGTCCCAGCACGGCCTCGCTGCAGGTGGCGCTGCACGCTCGCGGCCTCTACGGCGGGACGATCGACGGCCTGCGGGGCCCGGGCACGCGCGCGGCGGTCGTCCGATTGCAGCGCCGGGCGGGCCTCGAAGTGGACGGCATCGCGGGGCCGGCGACGCGGCGGGTGCTGGGCTGGCGTGGGCGCCCGCGGACCGGTGCGCGCGTGGTGCACGGCGGGCAGCGGGGGTGGGACGTCGCGTCGCTGCAGTTCCTGCTCGGGCGCGCCGGGTTCCCCTCGGGCGCGGTCGACGGCGTGCTGGGCCCGCGCGGGGGAGCCGCGTTGCGCCGCTTCCAGGCGTGGGCCGGGCTGCGGGCCGACGGCCTCGCGGGGCCGGGCAC
>JAOPZP010000259.1 GCA_025964055.1 Conexibacter sp. | reverse complement strand
CGCGGCGTGCTCGCGGGCGAGCTGCGCCAGCGAGCCGGCCGTGACCGCCGAGCCGATCAGCAGCAACCACGGCCCGACCTCGGCGCCCACGATCAGGGCCGTCACGCCGAAGGCCAGGACCACGGCGCCGACCGACAGGTCGGGGCTCGCCCGCACCGCGGCCGGCCGGGCACGCAGCGCATGCACGTGGAACCCGGCGAAGGCGAGGATCGCGCCGGTGAGCGATCCGCCCAGCAGCGCGTCGGGCAGCGCGCCGGCGTCCCACAGCAGCAGCACCACCCAGGTCAGCGCCAGCAGCGCCGCCAGGACCAGCAGCACGATCGCGCCGCTGCGCCTCACACCAGATCCTCCTCGCCGCCGGCGACGGCGGCCAGCCGGGCCTCCGGACCCTGCTCCGCCTCGTCGGGTGAAAGGCGATGGCGCAGGTCGTACAGCGGCGCGAACGACGTGATCGGCGGCAGCGGACGATCGAAGTTGTGGCGCGGCGGCGGCGAGGAGGTCGCCCACTCCAGCGTCATCCCCGTCCACGGATCGTCGCCCGCCGGCCGCTGACGCAGCGACGAGACCAGCACGTTGACCAGGAACACCATGATCGACAGGGCGATGACGAACGACCCGATCGTCGACAGCAGGTTCAGCGTTCCCCAGCCCTCCGACGCCGGGTAGTCGGGGATCCGGCGCGTCATCCCCTCCTGCCCCAGGGCGAACATCGGCAGGAACGTCAGCAGCGTGCCGACGAACATGAGCACGAAGTGCAGCTTGCCCAGCCCGTCGCGCAACAGCCAGCCGAAGAGCTTCGGCCACCAGTAGTACAGCCCCGCGAAGAGCCCGAAGACGCTGCCGCCGAACAACGTGTAGTGGAAGTGCGCCACGATGAAGTAGCTGTTGTTGGCGTGGTAGTCCAGCGGCGGCGAGCCGATCCAGATGCCGGTCAGTCCGCCGATGAGGAACAGCAGCAGGAACCCGACCGCGAAGAGCATCGGCGTCGCCAGGCGGATCCGGCCGCCCCACATCGTCGCGATCAGGTCGAAGTACTCGATGCCCGCCGGAACCAGGATCGCGGTCGTGGTCAAGGCGAAGTACTTGTTGGCCACCGCGCCGGTGGTGAACATGTGATGCGCCCAGACGCTCATCGACAGCGCGGTGAACAGCAGCAGCGAGAGCACCATGAAGAAGTAGCCGAAGAACCGGCGCTCGGAGAAGGTGCTCACCACCTCGGCGACCGCGCCCACGAACGGGAAGAACATGACGTAGACCACCGGGTGCCCGTAGAACCAGAACAGGTGCTGGTAGTCGATGCTGCTCACGACGTCGCCCGCGCCCTGGCGCTCGGCGAACAGCAGCCCCAGCGCAAGCAACAGCGCCGGGAACGCGAAGAGCACCATCAACACCGTCGCCATGACGCCCCAGCAGAAGACCGGCATCCGCAGCAGCGTCATGCCGGGCGCGCGCTTGCGCACCATCGTCGTCAGCAGGCACGCCGCGATGGCGAGCTCGCCCAGCGTGGCGAGGAAGACCCCCGCGATCCACAGGTCCATGCCGCTCTCGGGGCTGAACGTCGCGTCGCCGAGCGGGTCGAAGCCGACCCACGTGGCCTTCGCCGCGCCCTGCTTGGCGAGGAACCCCGACCACATCACGAGGCCGCCGAGCACGATCAGCCACTGGCCGGTCAACGCCAGGCGCGGAGCCGCGACGTCGGCCGCTCCCACCTGCAGCGGAACCAGGTAGAGCGCCAGCGCCAGCGCCGCCGGCGTCACCACCAGGTAGATCATCGTCGAGCCGTGGATGGTGAACAGCGCGTTGTAGGTCTGCACCGAGACGACCTGCAGGCCCGGCGCCGCCAGCTCGGTGCGCATGAGCAGCGCGAGGACGCCGCCCGCCAGGAAGAACAGCAGCGCGGCCACTCCGAGGCTCGTCGCGACCCGCTTGTGGTCGGTCGCGGCCAGGCGCTCGAGCATGCCGGGGGGCGGCGGCGCGACCGTCGTGCTCACGAACGCGCCTCCCGGCTGCGGACCCACGCGGCGTAGCGGTCGGGAGCGAGCACCTCGACGCGGAAGCGCATCTTGTAGTGGTCGAGGCCGCAGTAGAACGAGCACGGCGCCGACTCCCCCGACATCGACCGCCGGAACGTCAGCTGCCAGCGGTTGACGTGATCGACGAACAGCTGGCGCTGGAAGCGCAGGCCGGGGATCCAGAAGGCGTGGATGACGTCGTCGGAGCGGCCGGCGAAGGCCACCGGCTCGCCGGCGGGCACGACGAGCGTCGCCGGACCGGCGGCGGTAGGGCGCTGCGCGAAGCCGTGCGTCGGGTACTCGAAGCGCCAGGTCCAGCGCGCCGCGACCACGCGGATCGTCTCGACCGGCCGCGCCTGGGGCTCGTCGATGCGCGACTCCGTGTTGTAGGTGAACACCAGCAGCACGGGGACGACCAGGACCAGGAGCAACGCGTAGGCGATCTCCAGCCGCAGGTCGTTCTTGCGCGCGCTCGGGTCGCGGCGCCGGCGCCGCCCGGACACCACCACGACGACGATGGTCAGCGTCACCACGAGGTAGACGAGGATCGCCACCGGCGCGTAGAGCGAGGCGAGGTGGTCGTACTGCGTGCGGGTGTCGACCGCAGGGATCACGGAGGCGCTTTACCCCGTCGGCGGCCCGGCCGCACGCGACGAGGTGCGGCGCGCCGCGCCCCGGGACTCCCCGGCCGCGATGCGCGCGCGCTGCGGGCCGATGGTGTCCTGCGGCCGCCGCGCCGAAGCGAAGCCCGCGCGGAAGACGGCCCAGCGCTCGGCGATCGCGCCGCCGGTCAACAGGGCGCCGGCGGCGACCGACGCCGCGCGCGAGCGCCCTCCGCGCACCGCCATCAGCAGCCCACCCAGCGCCGTCAGCCCCTTGGCGGCCCGGGCGTAGCCCCGGACCCGACCCTCGTGGTAGGCCGTCCCGAGCCCGGCCTGGTCCAGTCGGTGCTCCATGAGGGCCGTCAGCGCGACCTCGGCCGCGGCCCCGCCGACGGCCAGCCGGCGCGCCGAGCCCGCCTCGCCGACCGGCGACAGGATCGCCGCGGCCGCTCC
>JAOPZP010000226.1 GCA_025964055.1 Conexibacter sp. | reverse complement strand
CGAACGCCTCGGCGATGCCGAGCACCGGCGCCTCGAGGTAGTGCCGGCTCAGCCCCGTGGCGTTGCCGGCCACCGGGAACGCGGTCAGCGCGACCAGGCCGATGCCGACGTAGACGACGAGCACGACGACCGTCGCGCTCATGATCAGCCGCTTGAGCTGCGCGCGAGTCGCGGTGACCTCACCCGAGAGGCTCGCCGCCGACTCGAGGCCGGTGAACACCACGGTCGCGACGCCGAGCGCGAAGATGGTGTCGTCCCACCCCGGGCTGGTCCCCAGCTTGATGGGGTCCAGCAGCAGGTGCGGGTTGAAGAAGACCGCCAGGCCGACGACGATCAGCAGCAGCTGCAGCCCGATGTCGGCGATGACCAGCGCGCTGATGCGGTTGACGCGCGTCTTG
This sequence comes from Conexibacter sp., assembly GCA_025964055.1. GTDB lineage: Bacteria > Actinomycetota > Thermoleophilia > Solirubrobacterales > Solirubrobacteraceae > Baekduia. Next base: position 5,985 of record JAOPZP010000226.1, on the reverse strand, counting down.
GAGAAGCCGCGGATGTTGCGTGCCGCGACGTAGAGGATGATCCCCAGGGCGAGGATGATCTCCGCGTTGCCGTGGCCGAGGTCGCCCCAGAACGCCGCGAGGTAGTTCGTGGCCGAGAAGGCGGTGACGGCGACCAGGATGATGTAGTCGAGGAGGATCGCCCAGCCGGCGATGAAGCTGACCAGCTCGTTGAACCCGTAGCGCGCGAAGACGGTGGAGCCGGCGCGCTCGGGGTGCAGCGCGGCGCCCTCGACGTAGGTCATCGCGGCCAGCGCGAAGAACAGCGCGGCGAGCAGGAAGACCAGCGGCGTCAGGCCGAGCGCGTGGTCGGCCACGACGCCGAGCGAGAAGTAGATCGAGCTGGCGACCGACGTGTAGACGATCGCGAAGAGCGCGGGCTGGCCGAGGCCGCGGCCGAGCACTAGGACTTCTCCCGGCTGCGGCCGGGGCGCAGCGCCAGGTAGATCCGCCCGGCGCCCGCCGCGACGAACAGCACGCCGAGCAGCAGGCCGAGGGCCAGCGCGCTGCCGCCGCCGGCGACGGTCCGCACGATCATCGCCACGCCCAGTAGGACCATGACCGACGAGAACAGCAGCGTGGTCTGGCGGTGCACGTCGCGGGGCTTGGCCATCTGGGGCACAGGCTACGCCGCTACCCGGCCACGCCGACGGGCGCGGGCCGGGGCGCCGCCGGCTGGGCCGGGTCCGACTGGATGATCACGCGGCACGGGCGCTCGGCGAGCACGGTCTCCAGCGTCTTGCCGAACAGGGAGCCGCCGGTGCGCGGCGGCAGCGGCGCGACGATCGCGCGGGCGTCGAGCTCGCGCGCCTCCTGCACGATCATGCGGCCGGCCTGGCCCGGGCGCACCTTCTCGACGTGCCCGGTGACGCGCCGGCCGCCCTGCAGGCGGGCCTGCTCGATGATCGACTCGGCCGCCTGCTCGGCCTCGGGCAGGTCGGCGTCGATCGGCGCCGACTGCGGCACGGCGATGTAGACCAGGACGTGGATGCCGCGCCGGCGCCGCGCCGCGACCTTGGCGGCCGTGGCGATCGCGCCCTTCGGATAGGGCTGGCCGGCGTCGAGCGCGACGAGGACCGACTCGTACTCGGCCTCGTGCTCGACCACCGGGCGCTGCACGGCCACCTTGGTGGTCGTCGTCAGGTCCAGCCCCTGGCGCTTGCGGTAGATCGGGTAGATCACGCAGCCCAGGGCGAGCCAGGTGATGCCCGCGAGCGCGACGTCGAGGTGCAGCGCGGTGACCACGACGAACGCCAGGCCGGTGCCGATGCCGCCGAAGACGGCGAACAGCGGGATCGAGCGCCCGCCGCTCAGGGCGATGTTGCCGGGCCCGCGCCAGGGGCGGCGCGCGCCGGGTTGGGCGAGGCGCAGCCGGATGACCGCCAGGTGCGCGATCGTGAACGACAGCATCGCGCCGAAGGCGTACATGTTGCCCAGGAACGCCGCCTTGCCCGGGATGACCGCCAGGCAGGCGATCACGCCGAAGATCATGATCCCGACGTAGGGCGTGCCGTACCTGGGGTGCAGCTGGCGCAGCCGGTCGGGCACCTGACGGTGGATGCCCATCGAGTACACCAGCCGCGACACGCCGATGATCCCCGCGTTGGAGGCGATCAGCAGGATCGTGGCGGCCAGAACGCCGACGTAGAGCTCGGCCGGCGCCTGCATGAAGCCGAGGTCGAAGTGCTTGACGACGCCGAGGACGGGGTCGCCGGCGAAGCCGCCCTGGTCCTCGGGAAGGCCGAGCTGGGTGGTGTACTTGCCGTCGGGGCCTTGCGTGACCGGCAGCGCTGACAGGGCGACCATCGGCAGCAGCGAGTAGATCGCGAAGACGGCGATGACGACGCGGTTGATCGCCGCGGGGATCGTCTTCTCCTCGTCCTTGGCCTCCTCGGCCATGTTCGAGATCGTCTCGATGCCGGTGTAGGCGATCATGCCCACCGGGATCGCGATGAAGAAGTCCTTCCACGTCGGCGCGATGCCCCAGTGGACGTTGTCGACGAGCACGTGCGGCGAGAAGACCAGCAGGAAGCCGACGGCGACCAGCAGCAGCTGGGTGAAGAAGTCCACGAGCGCCAGGCCGACGTTGACGCCGGCGGACTCCTTGACGCCGCGGACGTTGACCAGCGACAGCAGCGCGATCAGCCCGATGGCGAAGACGACGTCGCCGGGGCCGTGGCGCAGCCCGTCCCAGAACAGCCCGCCGAGGTAGTGCGGCACGAAGAACGCCGAGATGGCGATCGTGATCGTGTAGTTGAGCATCTGCGCCCACGCCGCGAAGAAGGACCAGAACTCGTTGAACGCGTGCCGGGCGAACGACGACGAGCCGCCCGCCTCGGGGTACATCGCCGTGGCCTCGGCGTAGGTGGCGGCCGTCAGATAGAAGATGAAGCCGGTGATGACGAACACCACCGGGGTCAGGCCCAGCGCGAAGCTCGCGACCAGGCCCAGGGCGTAGTAGATCGACGACCCCACGTTGCCGTAGGCGGTCGAGAAGAGCGCGTTCACCCCGAGAACGCGCTGGAGGCCATGGAGGCGACGTTCGGCCATTGAGCGCTGCGCAGTGTAGGCAGCGCGACGGTCGGGAGGCGGCACGCATGGCCGCCTCCCTCCCGCGGCGGACCTAGGTGATGATCGGGATGATCAGGATCGCCACGATGTTGGCGACCTTGATCATGGGGTTGATGGCCGGGCCCGACGTGTCCTTGAACGGGTCGCCGACCGTGTCGCCGGTCACCGACGCGGCGTGGGCCTCGGAGCCCTTGCCGCCGAACGCGCCGTCCTCGATCAGCTTCTTGGCGTTGTCCCAGGCGCCGCCGCCGGCGGTCATCAAGACGGCGAAGAAGAAGCCGACGACGATCACGCCGATGAGCAGGCCGCCCAGGGCCTGCACGTCGATGATCCCGACGATGAACGTCATCGCGATCGGCAGCAGCGCCGGCAGGATCATCTCCCGCTGGGCAGCCTTGGTGACCAGGTCGACGCACCGGGCGTAGTCGGGCTGGTCGGTGCCCTCCATGATCCCGGGCTTCTCGCGGAACTGGCGGCGGACCTCCTCGACGACCTCGCCGCCCGCTCGGCCGACCGCCTCCATCGACATCGCCGCGAACAGGCAGACCATCAGGCCGCCCAGCAGCAGGCCGATCAGGACGGCGGGGTTGCCGACGTCGAAGAGCAGCGTCTGGGCGCTCACGCCCGCGTCGCGCAGCTCGAACCGGAAGCCGGCGAAGAGCACGACGGCCGCCAGCACCGCGGAGCCGATCGCGTAGCCCTTGGTGACCGCCTTGGTCGTGTTGCCGACCGCGTCGAGCTTGTCGGTGATGTTGCGGACCTCCTCGGGGAGCTCCGCCATCTCGGCGATGCCGCCGGCGTTGTCGGTGATCGGCCCGAACGCGTCGAGCGCGACGATGAGGCCGGTCAGCGAGAGCTGACCCATCACGGCGACGCCGATGCCGTAGATCCCGACCGTGCCGCCGCCCGCCAGCTTCCACGCGCCGAGGATGCCGAGGCAGAGCACCAGGGCGGGCAGCGCCGTGGCCTGGAAGCCCTGGGCCAGGCCCGAGATGATGTTCGTCGCGTGGCCCGTCTGCGAGGCCGCCGCGGTCTTCTTGACCGGGCCGAACCGCGTCGAGGTGTAGTAGTCGGTGATGACGAACAGCAGCGCGGTCACGCCGATGCCGATCAGCGCGCAGAGGTAGAGCTTGCCGACGCCCGGCGTGTCGATGCCGCCCTTGTACTGGACGCCGTCCATCAGCCACTTCGTGACCGGGTAGAACAGGATCGCCGCGATGACGCCGGAGGCGATGAGCCCCTTGTACAGCGCGCCCTCGACGTTGTCGGTGCTCGTCCGGACGAAGAACGTGCCGATGATCGACGCCACGATCGCCACCGCGCCCAGGACCAGCGGGTACAGGGCTGCGGCCGTGGAGTCGGCGCCGGTGAAGGTCAGGACGCCGAGCAGCATGACCGCCACGGCGGTGACCGCGTAGGTCTCGAACAGGTCGGCCGCCATGCCGGCGCAGTCGCCGACGTTGTCGCCCACGTTGTCGGCGATCGTCGCCGGGTTGCGCGGGTCGTCCTCGGGGATGCCGGCCTCGACCTTGCCGACGAGGTCGGCGCCGACGTCGGCGGCCGTGGTGAAGATGCCGCCGCCCAGCCGGGCGAAGACCGAGATCAGCGAGCCGCCGAAGCTCAGGCCGATGAGCGCGTCCACGGCCTCCTTCTGCGTGCGGTCGAACGCGGTCGTCAGCAGGCCGTAATACCCCGCCACGCCCAGCAGCGCCAGGCCGACGACCAGCATGCCGGTGATCGCGCCGCCGCGGAAGGCGACGGCGAGGCCGGGCGAGACGCCGCCGCGCGCCGCCTCGGCGACGCGCGTGTTGGCGCGGACCGACACGTTCATGCCGATGTAGCCCGTCGCCCCGGACAGGACCCCGCCGATGACGAAGCCGGCGGCGACGTAGCCGTCCTGGATGAAGATCAGGGCGATGGCCAGCACGACGCCGGCGAGGCCGATCGTCGTGTACTGGCGGTTGAGGTAGGCCTTGGCCCCCTCTTGGACGGCGCCCGAGATGCGCTGCATCTCGGCGTTGCCCGGCGACAGCGCCAGCAGCTGCCGCGTGGTGACGAGCCCGTAGGCCACCGCCAGCGCGGCGCACACCAGCGCCACGATCACCCCGTGGTCGGTCAGAAAGTCGCTCAACGCAGTTCCTCCAGGTCTGGTTGGGACGCCGCCGACTCACTGACCAGCGAGCAGCGACGTTCGGGCCTGTGAGGCGCTACGACGACGCCGGCCCTGATACAGCGGCCGCCATCCTATTCGGCAGCCCAGGCGGAACCGGCTGCGCCCTTGCGAGCGACCTTTGGATCAGACAGCGCGGACTACTGCCCCGGGACCCACAGCCGGCTGGCCGGCTGGCCGGAGCCGGGGCCCTGCGGGGGCGTCTGGCCACCGCCGGGCGTCCCGCCCGGACCGCCCTCACCGCCGCCCTCGGGCGCGCCGCCCGACAGCTGCGCGTAGGCGAGCTGGAGCTGGGAGAGCGCGTCGCGGATGGCGGCGCCGTCGGGGCCGAGCTCTGACTCGATGAGGCCGAGGAGCGCGCGGGCGCCCTCGATCGCGAGCCGCAGCTGCTGCGGGTCGCGCTCGGCCTCGGTACCCGGCGCCAGGCCGGCGCGGCGGCCGCCGAGGTTGATCAGGGTCACGATCGTCTGGACGACGACGTCCTCCACCCGGAGGTTGCGCAGCTGCTCCTCGAGCTGCTGCTCGTAGGCGGCGCGCATCTCGTCCTCGGACATCTGCGGCTGCTGGTCGGGCTGCGGCTGCTGCGGCTGGTCGGTCATGGTGCGAACCTCATCACGAATGGGTGCTGGTACATGGTCATGAGGCGGGAACCTCCTGGGCGTAGGTCTGCCGGGTGTCCTGCACGGAGGCCGCGTAGACCTCCTCCATCGGTGCGCCGGACGCGATCGCGCGGCGCTGGCGCTGCGCGCCGTTGAGGGCGGGCAGCACGGGGTCGATGCCGAGCTCGGAGCGCATCGGTGAGGTCCAGGAAAGCAGACCGGCGACCGCGGCCGACGCGGGCTGCTCGGTCATCGTGGCGAGGTCGATGAGCTTGCCGTCCATCCCGTAGCGGATAGCCCGCCAGAGGTTCTCTTCAAGCACGCGACCCGGGAGATCGGGGGCCGGACGCCCCTCGTCGTGGTCGCGGGCGGCCTGGGCGACGGTCGCCACGATGAGCTGGCCGAGCGCGTCGCTCTCTGTCGCGGTGCCCTGCGCGTCGGCGATGCGGACCTCGACGGTGCCGAAGGAGAAGTGCGGCCGCACCGACCACCAGACCTGCGTGTACTCCACGATCGACTGCGTCCGCGTCAGGAAGTCGATGTACTGCGCGTAGGTGGTCCAGTCGCCGAAGGCGTCGGGGATGCCGCAGCGCGGGAACGACTTCGTGAACGACTGCGTGCGGGCGG
>JAOPZP010000617.1 GCA_025964055.1 Conexibacter sp. | reverse complement strand
TCGCGGTGGCCGCGGTGGCCGCGCCGCCGGCGACTGCTGCACCGCCGCTCGCCGCTGCCTCGCCGGCGCCCAACGGCGCCCTCAGCGCCTCGCCCGTCGCGCGGCGCCTCGCCACGGCGCATGAGGTCGAGCTGGGCGAGCTCGCGGGCAGCGGCCCGCACGGCCGCATCCTCAAGGCCGACGTCCGTGCGTGGATCGAGGCGACGCCCGCCAAGCCGCCCGTGTCGCCGGCGCCGACCGCCGCCGCCGTCGAGGGCGCCAAGGGCGCGGTGTCGGTCCAGGAGTTGAGCCGGCTGCAGCAGACCGTGGCGCGGCGGATGGCCGAAGCCCGGGCGACGATCCCCGACTTCACGGTGTCGGTCGACGCCGACATGGGCGCGGTCCTGGCCCTGCGCGAGCAGCTGCGCGGCCGCGCAGCCGTGCTGCCGTCGATCAACGACATCATCGTCAAGATCGCCGCCCGGGCGCTGCGACGGCACCCGCGCGTCAACGGCGCCTACCGCGAAGGCCGGTTCGAGCTCTACGAGCGCGTCAACGTCGGGATCGCGGTGGCCGCCGACGACGGGCTGGTCGTGCCGACGATCCGCGACGCCGACCGCCTCTCGCTGACCGAGCTCGCGACCGAGTCGCGCCGCCTCGCGCAGCGCGTGCGCGACGGCGCGGCCTCGCCGCAGGACCTCGCGGGCGGGACGTTCACGATCTCGAACCTGGGGATGTTCGGCGTCGACCGCTTCGCCGGCGTCATCAACCCGCCGCAGGCGGCGATCCTCTGCGTCGGCGCGGTGGCCCAGCGGCCGGCCGTCCACCAGGGGGAGCTCGCCGTCCGGTCGCTGCTCACGCTGACGCTCGTCAGCGACCACCGGATCCTCTACGGGGCCGACGCGGCTGCGTTCCTCGCGGACCTGCGGACGGCCCTGGAGAACCCGCTCGGCGAGTTGTTGTAGGCCGGTCGTCGATCGACATTCGGAAAGGCATGACGATGGAGAGGTTCTGCTTCACCTTCCGGTTGCGGGAGGGCATGGAAGAGGAGTACGGGCGCCGCCACGCGGAGATCTGGCCCGAGCTGGTCGAGGCGCTGCGCAGCGCCGGCGTGCGCAACTACACGCTGTTCCGCCGCGGGCGCGACGTCGTGGCCTACGCCGAGTGCCACCCTGACGCCGAGACGGCGTTCGGGAAGGTCGGGGCGACCGAGGTCAACGCCCGCTGGTCGGCGTGGTTCACCGACGTGATCGAGGAGCTGACCGACGCCGACGGGCGGCTGTTCACGGCTGACGAGGTCTGGCATCTCGACTGAGGTTCAACCGTCGCACCTTGACGCGGCGAACGTTCCCGGATACGGTTCCGGAACCGTTTCCAACAGGTGCGGCCACCATCGGGTTTCGTAGGAGGAGAGGGTCTTGAGAGCACGTACAGGAGCCGCCGGTCGTCCGGGCGGACGAGCGGTCATGGCGCTGGCATGCGTTGGCTTGGTCACCAGCATCGCCGCATGCGGCAGCAGCAACGACTCCAACAGCGGCGGCAGCGCGACCGCCGCCGGCACGACGGCCGCCGCGGCGCCCGCGCCGGCCGTGACGGTGTCCAAGGACGGCATCGTGAAGTTCCAGACGCCCGCCGCCGGCAGCGGCAAGGGCCTGAAGCTCGGGTTCATCGCGCTCGGCGACTCGGTGCCGTTCTCCAAGCTCGTCACCGACAGCATGAAGAAGAACGCCCAGGCGGCCGGCGCGCAGCTCGTCGTGTGCGACTCGCAGCTGGACGGGCAGAAGGCGCTGGACTGCGCGAAGTCGTTCAAGAGCCAGGGCGTGAAGGCCTACCTGAACTTCCAGGTCGACCAGAAGCTGGCCGGCGCGATCTGCAAGGCGGGGCCGCAGGTGCCCGTCATCGCCGTCGACATCGAGCAGCAGCCCTGCCAGAAGGCGTTCATGGGCGCGGCCAACGAGTACGCGGGCTTCATCGCCGGCGAGGCCGTGGGCAAGTTCGCCAAGGACAAGTGGAACTGCGCCTACGACGCCTACGTGTCGCTCGAGTCGACCGCGTCGGTCGACGCCAGCAAGCAGCGCATGGGCGGCTACCGCAAGGGCTTCCAGTCGGTGTGCCCCGGCGCGCTCAAGAACGAGAAGATCCTCGACGCCGACCGCACGGACACCGCGCGGACCAAGATGACCGACACGCTCACGACGCTCCCCGGCCAGAAGAAGATCGTCGTGGTGAGCATCAACGACGACGGCATCCTCGGGGCGATCGCCGCGGCCAAGACGGCTGGGCGCTCGGGTGACATCTACCTCTCGGGCCAGGGCGCCGACCCGTCGGCGCAGTGCGCGATCAAGACCAACCCGAACTGGATCGCCGACGCGGGCTACTTCCCGGAGCGCTACGGCGAGATCGGCATCCCGTACCTCATCAAGGCGGCCAAGGGCGAGCAGATCGCCCCCAAGCTGCTCGTCGACCACCAGCTGGTCAGCAGCGCCAACATCGATCAGCTCTACACCCTGAAGGGCTGCTGAGTGGCATGACCGACGCACCCTTCCAGCTCTCCGCACGAGGGATCCGGAAGGGGTTCGGCGGCGTCGAGGTCCTCCATGGCGTGGACCTCGACGCCACCGGCGGGTCCGTGCTCGCCCTCCTGGGCGAGAACGGCGCCGGCAAGTCGACCCTCGTCAAGATCATCGCCGGCGACTACCAGCCCGACGACGGCCGCTTGACGATCGCCGGGCAGGAGCGCACCTCGCTGACCCCGCCGCAGGCGCGCGACCTGGGCATCCGCATGATCTTCCAGGAGCTCGCCGACGCTCCGACGCTGACGGTCGCCGAGAACATCTCGCTCGGCCGCTGGCCGACCCGTCGCGGCCTGGTCTCCTGGCGCGCGGTCAAGCGTCGCGCCGCCGAGGTGGTCGAGCAGCTCGGCGTCGACCTCGACCTCGACGCGCCGGTCGGATCGCTGAGCGTCGGCGAGCGCCAGATCGTCGAGATCGCGCGGGCGCTGAGCGACCGGGCGCGCTGCCTCGTGCTCGACGAGCCGACCGCCGCGCTGTCCTCCCAGGAGGCCGAGCGGCTCTTCACCTTCGTGCGCCGCCTGCGGGACCAGGGCGTGGCGCTCATCTACATCACCCATCGGCTCGACGAGGTCCGCGAGATCTCCGATCGCGTCGTCGTCCTGCGCGACGGCAACGTCGCGCTGGAGGCCGAATCGGGCTCCGTCTCCCGCGAGCAGATGGTCTCGGCGATGGTCGGGCGCTCGCTCGGCGAGGTGAGCCGGCCGGCCGACGTCCACCAACCCCCGGTCGACGCGACGCCGGCGCTGCGCTTCGACGGCGCGGCGCTCGCGGGCGAGTTCGACGAGGTGGCGCTGGACGTCCACGGCGGCGAGGTCGTCGCGCTCTACGGCAAGCTCGGGTCGGGCATCGCCGAGGTCGCCGAGTGCGCGTTCGGCGTCCGGCGGCTGTCGGCCGGGCGCATGGAGCTCGCCGGCAAGGCCGTGAGCTTCCGCCAGCCGTGGGACGCGATCGCCGCCGGCGTCGGGTTCCTGCCCGCCGACCGGCAGCGCGAGGGCGCGTTCATGGTGCGGTCGGTCGCCGAGAACCTCGCGGCGCCGTCGTGGGGCCCGCTGTCGCGGCGCGGCTTCCTGACGGCCGACCGCGAGGCCACCGCCTACCGGCGCTGGCACAAGGAGCTCAACATCCGGTCGCGGGACGACCCGCGCCAGCTCCTGGCCACCCTGTCGGGCGGCAACCAGCAGAAGGTGCTGCTCGGCCGCTGGCTGGAGCGGCAGTCCAAGGTCTTGGTGTTGGTCGAGCCGACGCGCGGGGTGGACGTCGGCGCGCGGCAGGAGATCTACCGCGCCATCCGCGCCCTCGCGGCGTCGGGCGTGGCGGTGCTCGTCGCGACGTCCGACTACGAAGAGGTCGTGCAGCTGGCCGACCGCGCGCTCGTCATGGGACGAGGGCGCGTCGTGGCCCAGCTGGCCGACCATGAGATCACCACGCAGCGGTTGACCCAGGAGGTCGGAGGTTGATGATGAGCGCCGAAGGGGCGACGGAGGCGGGGCGCCAGGTGCCGCCCGCCGCGACGGAGCCGGGCCCCGGCCCCGGGCGGGCACCCCTGCTCGCGCGGATCCCGGACATCGCGCCGCTGGTGGTGCTGCTGCTGGCGCTCGGGATCTTCTTCTCGATCAAGTCACCGTTCTTCCTGAACTACGACAACTTCCTCAACGTCCTGACCGCCGCGGCGATCGCGGGCATCATCGCCGCCCCGGCGACGCTGCTGCTGGTCGCCGGCCAGTTCGACCTCTCGGTCGGCTCGGCGCTGACGTTCTGCGGCGTGTTGATGGCCTACGTCAGCGACAAGCACGGGCTCGCGGCGGGCATCGTCGCGGCGATCCTCGGCGGCCTGCTGATCGGGGCGATCAACGGCACGCTCGTCACGGTGGTGGGGGTCAACCCCCTGATCACGACGCTCGGCACGCTGGCGGCGTTCGTCGGCCTGGCGCGCGTCATCGCCGACGGCCAGACGCTGCCGGTCAACGGCTTCGCGGGCCTGGGGACGTCGCGGCCGCTCTTCAACATCCCGCTGCCGGTGATCGTCTTCCTGGTCGTCGTCGGCGTCTTCTACGTCGTCATGCGCTACACGGTCTTCGGACGGGCGATGTACGCGATCGGGGCCAACCCGGTCGCCGCGCGGCTGGCCGGCCTGCGCACCGGGCGCCTGCTGTTCATCTCGTTCCTGCTCTCGGGGACGTTCGTGGCGCTGGCCGCGCTGATCAACGTCTCGCAGCTCAGCGCGGCATCGACGAACGCCGGCAACGGGCTCGAGCTGTCGGTCATCACGGCCGTGGTGCTGGGCGGCGCGAGTCTCGCCGGCGGCCGCGGCACGATCATCGGAACGCTCTTCGGGCTGCTGGTCATCGCCGTGCTCAACAATGGCCTGACCTTGCTCAGCGTCAACTCGTTCTGGCAGGACGTCGCCCGCGGCACGCTGCTCATCCTGGCCGTCTCCTTCGACCAGCTGCGACTGCGGTTCGCGGTCGACACGTGAGCGTCGTCTCCGTCGAGGCGATCCCCGTCGCCTACCCCGAGCCCAACGACGACAACAGCGAGCGCCATCTGTGCCTCGTGCGCGTGCGCGACGACGAGGGCCGCGTGGGGTGGGGGGAGGCGGTCACGATGTGGCCGGAGGCCTCGCGCGCCACGGCCGAGCTCATCGCGGCGCTGGAGCCGCTGGTCGTCGGCCGCGATCCGCTGCACACCGAGCGGATCTGGCAGGACCTGCGCGACCACATGTGGTGGTACGGCGGCGCCGGCATCGCGTCGTTCGCGCTGTCGGCGATCGACCTCGCGCTGTGGGACCTCAAGGGCCAGGTGCTCGATCGCTCGCTGCTGGACCTCCTCGGCGGCCCGGCGCGCGACCAGCTGCCGGTCGTCGCCAGCGGGCACGCCACCAGCCCGTCCATCCCGGTGCTGGCCGAGGAGATCGCCGGCTGGGTGCAGGGCAAGGCGCAGGGCGTGAAGATCGGCTTCGGCAAGCGCGGCAGCGCGAACCTCGGCTTCGACCACGATCGCGACGTCGCGTTCGTCGCGGCGGTGCGCCAGGCGATCGGCCCCGACCCGTGGCTGATGATCGACCTCGGAGTTCGCAACCGCTGGACCGTGGCCGAGGCCGTGCAGCGCACGCGCGCCTTCGAGGAGCACGGCCTGCACTGGATCGAGGAGCCGCTGGGCGCCGACGATCCGGAGGGCTACGAGACGCTCCGGGCCAAGACCACCGCGTTGATCGCCTACGGCGAGCGCGAGTGGAGCGTCCGCGGGCTCGAGCGCGTCATCCGGTCGGGCACGTGCGACGTCGTGGGCATCGATCCCGGGCGTGCGGAGGGCATCACCGGGTTCCTGCGCGCCGCGCGGATCGCCGAGACCGAGCGCGTCACGACCAACGCGCACTCGTGGTCGAGCGCGATCGTGCTCTCGGCCAGCCTTGCGCTGTCCTGGGCGCTGCCGTCCTGCCGGCTGCTGGAGAGCAAGCCGCTCGCCAACCCCATGCAGCACGAGCTGGCGGGCGCGTCGGGGTGGAAGCCGAGCGGCGGGTGGTGGCCGGTCCCGGACCGCCCGGGCCTGGGCATCGAGGTCGACGAGGACGTGGTGGAGCGCTTCCGGAGCACGAGGAGCATCAGGTGAGCAAGTTGCGGTTGGGCGTCATCGGCGCGGGGTCCTGGGCGGTGTCCTCGCACTTGCCGACGCTGGCCCGGCGGCGCGACGAGCTGGACTTCGTCGGCGTCAGCCGCATCGGCGCCGAGCCCCTGGAGCGCATCCGCCGGGACTGGGACTTCGCGCTGGCCAGCGAGGACTACCGCGACGTGCTGGCGGAGGGCGTCGACGTGGCGCTGATCGCCAGCCCCACCGGCTCGCACTACGAGCACGCCAAGGCCGCGATGGAGTCCGGCGCCCACGTGCTCGTCGAGAAGCCGTTCACCATCGACCCGGCCCAGGCCTGGGACCTCGTCGCGACCGCCGAGCGGACCGGACGCCACCTCGTCGTCGTCTTCGGCTGGAACTACCGGCCCATGATCCGGGCCGCCAAGCGCCTGATGGACGAGCACGGCATCGGCCGGATCGAGCAGCTGTCGGTGCAGATGGCCTCCGTGACCCGCGAGCTGCTGTCCAACACGGGCGCCTACCCCGACGCTGCGCCGGACACCGTGCCCGAGCAGTCCACCTGGACGGACCCGGCGATCTCCGGCGGCGGCTACGCCCAGGCCCAGCTGAGCCATGCGCTCGGGCTGGCGCTGTGGTTCACCGATCTGCGCGCGGCCTCGGTCTTCTCGCTCATGTCCGCGCCGCTCGGCGCGCCGGTGGAGCTGCACGACGCGCTCGCCGTGCGCTACGACGGCGGCGCGATCGGCACCGTCTCCGGCGGCTCCTGCCACGAAGGTGCCAACGGCAACAAGCACCAGCTCGAGTTCCGGGCCATCGGCGAGGCCGGCCAGCTCCACGTCGACGTCGAGCGCGAGCAGGCCTGGCTGTGGACCGAGCGGGGCCGGGTCGACGTGCACGTGCCCGTGGAGGACGGCGACGGGGCCTACGACGCCGAGGGTCCGACGAACGCGATCGTCGACCTCGCGCTGGGGAGGCAGACCGACAACAACTCGCCCGGCGAGCTGGCGGCGCGGACCGTCGAGCTGCTCGACGCCGCCTATCGCAGCGCGCGGACCGGCTCGCTGGAGCCGGTCTCCGGCGTGACGCAGGAGGTCCGGGCGTGAGCGTGCCGCTCGGCGCCGGGCTGCAGGACCGCGGCGTGCTCGTCACCGGCGCGACCGGTGGGATCGGCTCAGCGGTGGTCGAGGCTCTGGCGGAGGAGGGCAGCCGCGTCGCGGCGGTCGACCTCGATCAGGATGCGGTCGACGCGCTGGTCGGCGGCCTCGAGGACCCCGAGCGCCATGTGGGCATCGCCGCCGACCTGCGCGACACGGGACGGCTCGATGAGCTCGTCCGCGGTGCGCGGGCGCAGCTCGGGTCGCTCCATGCGCTGGTGCACGTGGCCGGCGTGCTGGTCCGCCGTCCGGACATCGATGCGGTGACCGAGGACGACTGGGACCTCCAGCACGACGTCAACCTGCGCGCGACGTTCTTCCTCAACCGCGCCGTGGCCCGCGTCCTGCAGGAGGACGGCCGCGGTGGCCGGATCATCAACTTCGCCTCCCAGGGCTGGTGGACGGGCGGCTTCGGCGGCTCGACGGCCTACTCGGCCAGCAAGGGCGGGGTCGTGTCGCTCTCGCGCGGGCTGGCCCGCACACTCGGCCCCGACGGCATCACCGTCAACTGCGTCGCGCCGGGCGCGGTCGACACGCCGATGCTCCGCGACGGCATGGACGACCCGGCGCTCGACGCCTTCCGCGAGCAGATCCCGCTCGGGCGCTTCGCCCAGCCGGCCGAGCTGGCGCCGACCGTCGTCTTCCTGGCCTCCGACCACGCGGCCTACATCTCCGGCGCGACGATCAACGTCAGCGGCGGCCAGTTGATGTACTAGCTCGCAGTGCCGGCGCGCCGGGCGGGGGCCTTCCTGGCCGCCGCCTTCTTCTTCTTGGGCGCGGCGGGCGGCGCGCAGCTGGCGCGTGCCACGAACTCCGTCGGCAGGACGACCTGCTGGGGCTCGAGGTCCTCGTCGCGGAGGTGCTGCAACAGCAGTTCGGCGCCGCGCCGGCCGATCTCGCGGTTGTCGCGCCGGATGACGGCGATCGGCGGGTCGAAGAGCTCGGTCACGGAGATCGCGTCGCAGCTGACCAGCGAGATGTCGCGGCCGACCTTCAGCCGGCGGTCGCGGAGCT
>JAOPZP010000218.1 GCA_025964055.1 Conexibacter sp. | reverse complement strand
CCGGCGGGAACAAGAACGCCACCGATCAGGGCAAGGCGGTGAAGTTCGCCGAGTGCATTCGGGAGCACGGCGTCTCCGACTTCCCGGACCCCGACCCGAAGGGCGAGTTCGCCTATGGGGTCAGCGTGAGCCCCGCGGTGTGGCAGAAGGCCGTCGACGCGTGCAAGGACCTGCAGCCACCGGGCGCTTTGAGCGCAAAGCGCAGCCCCAAGCAGCAGACGGCGAGCCTCAAGTTCGCCCAGTGCATCCGCGACAACGGCGTGAAGGACTTTCCGGACCCCGTCAATGGCGAGCCCGTCGTCGACACGACCCACATCCCGTCCGCGAACGCGCCTGGTGGCATGACCATCCTCAACGCCGCGATGAAGAAGTGCGGCCGTGTCCTGGGACTCGCAGCGGGGGGCCAGGGGTGAGGCGGAAGGCCTGGGTGCTGACGGGCGCGACCGCCCTGGTTGCCGCAGCCGCCACCGGCGGGGTGGTCGTGCTGTCCGGTGGCGAGCCCGCGGCCGCGCAGGCGGCGTCGGCGACCACCGCGCCGGTGCAGAAGGGCAAGTTGTCGGCCGCAGTCTCCAAGGACGGGACCCTCACCTACCGCGCGCGGCCGGACGGCTCGCCGTACGGCGTGATCAACCAGGCTCGTGGCGTCTACACCGAGCTGCCGGCGACCGGGACCAAGGTCGACTGCGGCGGCGTGCTGTACCGGGTGGACGACCGGCCGGTGCTGTTGCTGTGTGGCACGGTCCCGGCCTACCGCGCGCTGCACGTGGGCGCTGCCGGTCAGGACGTCCGTCAGCTCAACCGCAACCTGCGCCTGCGCGGTGCCGGCGACGCCTTCACGACAAAGACGGAGAAGGCGCTCGAGGTGCTCCAGCGCCGCAAGGGCGTTCACGTCAACGGCTCGCTTGCCCTTGGTGACGCGGTGTTCCTTCCCGAGGCAGTGCGGATCGCCAAGGTCACCGGCCAACTCGGCGGGTCCGCCCAGCCGGGTGCGCCGGCGCTGACCGCGACCTCCGGCACGCTCCACGTGCAGGTGAACCTCGATCCATCGGAGCAGGGTCAGGTCAAGCGAGGAGATCGGGCGCAGATCACGCTGCCGGGCAACACGACGGTCACGGGCAGGGTCGTCGGCTTCGGACGCATCGCCCAAGCCCCCGCGGGGCAGGACAGCGGCGCCGCCGACGCGACGATCGCCACATACATCAGCCTCGACGACCCGGGCAAGGCGCGTGGGCTCGACCGGGCACCGGTCCAGGTGGACATCACCACCGCGGGGGTGGCGAGCGCCCTGAGCGTCCCAGTCACCGCGCTGGTCGGCAAGGCCGGCGGCGGGTTTGCCGTCGAGGTGGTCCGCGGCGGCGGGCGGCGCGACCTGGTCCCCGTGACCATGGGCCTGTTCGACACCGCCGACGGGCGCGTCCAGGTCGAGGGCGACCTGCGCGCAGGCGACCGCGTGGCGGTGCCGTCGTTGTGAGCGACGGAGCAGTCCTGGAACTCGAGGCGGTGACCAAGGTCTACGGCGAGCAGCCGCCGGTGTCCGCGCTGCGCGGGGCGTCCTTCTCCGTGCAGCGCGGCGAACTGGTGGCGATCGTCGGCCCCTCCGGGTCGGGCAAGTCCACGCTCCTGCACGTCATGGGGACGCTGGAACGGCCCACCAGCGGCGTGGTCCGCATCGATGGCGTCGACGCGGCGCAACTGGACGACAGCGCGCTGTCGCAGCTGCGGGCCCGGCAGATCGGATTCGTCTTCCAGCAGTTCTTCCTGGCCGAGCATGCCACGGTGCGCGAGAACGTCGCCGACGGGCTGCTCTACGCCGGCGCCCCGGCCGCCGAGCGCTATCGGCGCGCGGATGAGGCGCTCGAACGGGTCGGTCTCTCCCATCGCGCGACGTTCAAGCCCACCAAGCTCTCCGGCGGGGAGCGGCAGCGGGTGGCGATCGCCCGGGCCCTCGTCGGGCGTCCGGCCATCGTCCTCGCCGACGAGCCGACCGGGAACCTCGACAGCGCCACCGGCGCGTCGATCATGGAGCTCATCCGCGAGCTCAACGCCGCCGGCGCCACCATCGTGATGATCACCCACGACGGCGGGCTGGCCGATCAGCTTCCGCGCCAGATCCGGATGCTGGACGGCCAAGTGGTCTCCGACGTCGGAGCCGCGGCATGAGCGCGACGGCCGGACGGTTGTCGCCGCGGGACGGCCTGCGGGTGGCGAGTGTCGGGCTGCGCGCGCGGCCGCTGCGCGCCGCGCTGTCCGCGCTGGGGATCGCGATCGGCACGGCAGCGATCGTGGCGATTCTCGGGCTGTCCGCCTCGTCGCAGGCCGGGCTTCTTGCGGAGATCGACCGGCTCGGCACGAACCTGCTGACCGTCGAGGCTGGGCAGAGCGTCACCGGGCGGGACGCCAAGCTTCCGGTGCAAGCGCCTGGGCGGATCACGCTTCTGGACGACGTCCAGGTGCTGGCGCACACCGGCCTGATGAAGCACGAGAAGGCCTACCGCAGCTCGCTGATCCCGGTGGGCAACACCGGTGGCTTGCAGGTGCGGGCCACCAGCCTGAACCTGCTGCCGGTGCTCAACACCGGCGTCGCCCGCGGCAGCTGGCTCAACGCGGGCACCGCCCGCCAGCCGGTCGCCGTGCTCGGGGCGGTCGCTGCCGAGCGCCTGGGCATCGACCGCGTCCAC
>JAOPZP010000170.1 GCA_025964055.1 Conexibacter sp. | reverse complement strand
CCGAGGACCGCTGCCACCGCATCGGCCAGCACGACGCCGTGACGGCCTGGTACCTCCTGGCGGCCAACACGATCGACGAGACCATGTCCGAGCTCGTCGAGCGCAAGCGCGGGATCGTCGACGCCGTGACCGACGGCAAGCGCATGGACGGCGAGAACGTCGTCGAAGGCGTGGTGCGCACGCTGCGCGGCGAGGAGCCGTACCGGCACCTGCGGCCGGTGGCGTAGTCGTCCGCGGGCGCTCGGGGCGGCTGGGCCTGTCCGCGGACGCCAGGGGTCCGTCACCAGGCCCACCCCGCATCCACCACTCGCTCCCCGCCGGGTGGGCCCGAATGCCGCGGCCCGGCCGCGCCCAACAGGCCCACCCACGCCACCGGCGCCCCGCGGACGACCGACAGCGCCCCGGCGACCAACCCCGCTCGCTCTCGTCAGCGCCGCCGATCCAACGCCAGCGCCACCTCCCCGCCCCGCGCTGAACACCAACCACGCCCGCACCACAACATCGAGGGACGACTCAACCGCGGCTATCGCGGTTCAGTCGTCCCTCGACGCCACGCGCGGCGCCTACGCCGCCGCGCCTGCCTTCTCCGCCTGACGCTCCGGCGCGATGCGCACGACGTCCCAGGCGAGACCGAGCTTCTCGAGCGTCCAGATGACGTAGGCGGAGATGTCGAACTGCCAGCGCTTGAGGCAGTGGCGGGCGGAGGTCGGGAAGGCGTGGTGGTTGTTGTGCCAGGACTCGCCGAACGTGAACGGCGCCAGCCACCACACGTTGCGCGACTCGTCGGGCGTCTTGAAGGCGCGGCGGCCGGTGAAGTGGCAGATCGAGTTGATGGAGTAGGTGACGTGGTGGACGACCAGCATCCGCACGCCGCCGCCCCACAGCAGGCCGGTGAGGCCCGCGTGCACCGAGCCGCCCAGCGCCCAGCCGGCGAGGAAGCAGAGAGCGAGGCCGCCCAGCGCCCAGACCAGGAACAGCCGGTCGATGGTCATCATCAACGGGTCGGCGCGCAGGTCGCGGGCGTACCGCTCCTTGGCCCCGCGGTGCGTGTGGATGAACAGCCACCCCATGTGCGCGTGGAAGAGCCCGCGCAGCTCGCCGCGGAAGCCGTGGCCGTGCTCGACGTGCGGGCTGTGCGGGTCGCCCAGCTGGTCGGAGAAGTCGTGGTGCTTGCGGTGGTCGGCGACCCACGCGGTCACCGGACCCTCGATCGCCGCCGAGCCGAGGATCGCCAGCGCCGCGCGGACGACCTTGCCGGTCTTGAAGCTGCGGTGGGTGAACAGCCGGTGGAAGCCGACGGTCACACCGAGGCCCGTGAGCAGGTAGGCCACGAGGAAGATCACCACGTCGCTCCAGCGCAGCAGGCCCTGCCACGAATGCCAAGCGGCGTAGAACAGCGCGACGAACGGCAGTACCGTGACCGTTCCAGTAGCGAGGCGATCGAGCCATTCGCGCTCGACGGGCTGGACGAAGTCGGGCCCTACGGGCACGACCTCGGGCGGCTCGCCGGCGGCTTCCTCCCGGATCATGACGCCGCAGTCTAGACAGCTTGGCTAAGTTCAGGAGCCATGGCCCTCTCCTCTCCCACCGCCCTGCGCGACGAGCTGGCGCGCACGCTCCCGGATCGCCCGTTCGAGATCTCCTTCTGGGACGGCTCGACGCTTCCGCCCACCAACGGCGCCTCCGCCACGACCTTCCGCGTCAAGTCGCCGCAGGCCCTGGCGCACGCGCTCCGAGCCCCCGGACAGCTCGGCATCGGCCGCGCCTACGTCTCCGGCGCGCTCGACGTCGACGACCTCGACGCGACGCTCGAGCTGCTCGACGCGTGGCGCCCGCCGTCGCTCGACACCCGCGCCAAGGCACGCCTGGCCGCCGCCGCCGTCCGCTCGACCGGCTTCGTGCTGCCGCCCAAGCCCCCCGCCGCCGAGCTCCGTCCGCGCGGCCGGCGCCACAGCGTCCTGCGCGACCGCGCGGCCGTGCGCCACCACTACGACGTCTCCAACGAGTACTTCGCGCTCTTCCTCGACGACTCGATGACCTACTCGTGCGCCATCTTCTCCCGCGGGGCCAAGACCCTGGAGGAGGCGCAGTTCACCAAGCGCGAGCTGGTCTGCACCAAGCTGGGCCTCAAGGCCGGCGAGCGGGTCCTCGACGTCGGCTGCGGCTGGGGCGCCTTCGCCGTGCACGCCGCGGTCGAGCACGGCGTGCACGTCACCGGCATCACGCTGTCGGAGCCCCAGGCCCAGCGCGCCCGCCAGCGCGCGGAGGACGCCGGCGTCGCCGACCGCGTCGACATCAAGGTGATGGACTGGCGCGAGCTGCACGCCGAGCCGTTCGACGCCATCGCCTCGATCGGCATGGTCGAGCACGTCGGCTCGGGCAACATCGACAACTACGCGATCCGCCTCAACCAGATGCTGCGCCCCGGCGGCCGGCTGCTGAACCACGGCATCGCCCGCCTGCGCCACGGCGACCCCGAGGCCGGCCCGTTCTCGGAGCGCTTCGTGTTCCCGGACGCCGCGCCGCTGCACCTCTCCCGCATCTCCTACGCCTTGGAAGGCGCGGGCCTGGAGGTCACCCACGCCGAGGGGTTCCGCGAGGACTACGCCGAGACGCTGCGCCACTGGTCGGCCAAGTTCGACGACAACCTGCCCGAGGCGATCC
>JAOPZP010000138.1 GCA_025964055.1 Conexibacter sp. | reverse complement strand
CCGCGAGCGCGGCCGCCGGCACGCCGAGCGCCGCGATCCACGCGGCGGCCACCAGCGGCACGGCGGCGAACAGCAGCTGCAGGGGCGCGAGCACCATGAGGTAGCCCGGCAGGAAGCCGGCCAGCGGCCGCACGAGCCGTGGCCACCGCGCGCTGCCGCGCACCGCGCCGATCACGATGCTCCCGAGCGCCGTCACCGCGCAGAGGTAGGGCACCGTGAGCACGAGCGTCACGATCCGCAGGCGGTGCTCGACGAACGGGTTGAAGCTGGCCGACGGCCAGGTGACGTTCAGCGCGCCGACGTCGTGCAGCGACGCCGCGTCGGCGTGGATGTGGTGCAGCGCCGACACCGAGACGCCCGCGGCGCTCGCGACGATCGCCGCCACGCCGGCGAGGCCGCCGACGAGCACCGCCGCCGGGATCCACCCGCGCGACGGCGTCCGGCCGCCCGCGATCTCCGCAAGCGGCGGGGGCGGCGCGGTGACGGGCGGCGCGCTCATGTCCCGCGGCCGTAGTCGTCGTCGAGGCGGACGATGTCGTCGTCGCCGGGCGTGGCGACCTCGAGGATCGTCGCGTCCTCCACGGCGAGCACCCGATGCACGGTCCCGGGCGGCACGCGGTAGACGTCGCCGGCCTGCAGCGTGCGGGTCTCCAGCCGCTGGACGTCGGCCCCGCTCGTCAGCTCGATCACGCCGTCCTCGACCGTCACCCACTCGCGCTTGCGCGCATGCAGCTGGAGGCTGGAGCGGTGCCCGGCGCGCAGCAGGATGCGCTTGATGACGAAGTCGACGTTGCGCTCGAGGATGAGCTCGTGGCCCCACGGCTTCTCGACGCGCGCCGCCGGCATGGTCACCGCGGCGAACCCTGGGAGGCGGCGACGACCGCCTCCCCGATCGGACGTCGGCGCACGCGCCGGTGCCACGCGAACAGCAGCAGCATGCGCGTGAGCACCAGGGCGTAGCCGGTGAGGCTGAAGCGGACGCCGACCGACGCGTCGCGCCAGCAGAGCGGGACCTCGGCGACCGTGAGCTGCGGGTCGCCGTAGATCAGGAGGTTCAACTGCGGGTGGAACTGGTAGCCGCTGGTGAGCTGCTCGAACGGCATGCGATCGATCGCGCTGGAGCGCGCGAGCATGATCCCGGTGCCCGCGTCCGACATCCGCAGGCCCGAGAGCGTCCGCGTGAACGCGTTGAAGAAGTGGTTGGCCAGGCGCCGGGCGACGCTGTAGTCGCCGGTCTCGGCGCCGGCCCGGAAGCGCGACGCGAGCACGACGTCGGGCTCGGGGTGCAGCGCGAACGCCGCGGCCATGTCGAGGACCGTCGTCGCGGCGTCGCACTGCTGGTCGGAGTGGACGACCGCGACGAACGGCGCGGTGGTCGCCAGCCGGGCGAAGCCGCGCTTGATGCTGCCGCCGTAGCCGAGGTTCTCCGGGTTCTCCAGCAGCCTGACGGTGGCCCCGATCATCGGGTCCTCGACCATGAGGGCGCGGACGACGTCGGGCGTGCCGTCGGTGCTGGCGTTGTCGATCACCAGGACCTCGGCGACCGCACCCTCGGTGTCGTGCACCAGCGCGTGGAGCACGGCGGGCAGGGCCGGCGCCGTGTTGTAGGTCGGCACGATCACCGAGACCGCGCGCTCGAGCGCCAGCGGGACCCGCGTGTGGCGCAGCGTGCCGGTCAGCACGTTGGCCCGGCGGGGCAGGCGCTGGCGCAGGCGCGGGCGCTGGAGGCCGCGGCGGCGGGGTGGTGCGGAGGGCGGCAGCAGGGTCATCGGACCGCCACCACCGCGACGCGCTTGGCGGGGAAGTCGGCGAGCCCGTCGACGATGCGGAAGTCCGCGCGCCATTCCTCCAGCGCCTCGTCGGGGGTGCCGACGACGACGCTGGGCGTGAGCCCGACCGAGCGCAGGAAGGCGTCGTACTCCGACACCTTCATGTACTCGTGGACCTCCATCTGCTCGACCGCCCAGCGAGCCTCGTCGCCGGCCTTGGGCTTGTTGTAGTGGGTGAGCAGCGTGATGAGCGTGCGCGACGGGATCTCGAACGCGCGGTCGTCGAGCCAGCGGATCTCCAGCGGCCGGGAGCGGTACTCGCGCTCGATGCGGCGCACCAGCGTGGCGATCTCCTCGCGGTCGCAGGCGACGCGGACGGAGACCTCCTCCTCGGGCAGCACGTCGTCGGTGATGACGATCACGCCGCCGGGCGCCAGCAGGGACGCCGCCGCGGTGAGGGCCTCCTCGACCGCGGCGCGGCCCGCAGCGTGGTCGACCGCGGGGTCGTCGCCCGAGCGACCGACGAACGAGTAGAGCTCGTGGAGGATGTCGAAGAAGGTGACGGCGCCGACCCGGTCGGTCCACGCCGCGAGGTCGCGGGCGTCGGCGGCGCGCCACTCGACCTGCGGGTCGGTCTCGGCGGCGCGGCCGTTGCGGACGATGGCCTCGTCGTAGTCGACGCAGATGATCTGCTGCAGGCCGCAGAGCTCGGCCACCATCTTGGAGAGCGCGCTGGTCCCGGCGCCGACGTCGACGACCGCGGAGCCGGCCGGCAGGTCGCGCCCGGCCAGGAGCCCGGCGACCTGCTCGGTCTTGTAGCGGCCGGTCACGCCGCCGACCAGATCGCTCCAGTACGCGTCGCGCTTGCGACGCATGTGCTCCCGCGGCTCGGCCTTGGCGATCATGGGACAGACGTCTACACCCCGTGGTCGGACGCCTGCCAGAGCCAGAGCGGCAAGCGCGAGTGCTACAGACCGCTCACCGGCTATCGACCGGTTTCGGGCGTGCCGCCCTGGCACACCCCTAGGCGGTGAGCGCGTGCGTCAGCGCGAAGAGCAGGCGGGAGCCGCGGGCGCTGATGTCGTCGCCGTCGTCGAAGACCGCGACGACCGCCTCGGCCTCGCAGAAGTCGACCGGCACGCCCGAGAACTTGCGCATGCGGCGCCCGAGCTCGTAGCCGGTGACGCCGGTGGCGGTGACGTCGATGCGCAGCTGCACGGAGTCCCGGGGCGCGGTCCGGCCGCGCCGCGACGGCACCGCGTCGGCCAGCGTGATGCCGGGCAGACCGCGGATCCGCGCGCGGAGGAGCGCGAGGGACGCCGAGCGCTCGGTCGTCGCGGGGCGTCGCTGGGCGGTCGGGCTCATGGTCGAAGGGCGTGACATCGAGGGGAACGATGGTCGGTGCCTGGGCACGACGGGTGAACGACCGGGTCGACGTCTGCTTACGCGCTCGATGAGCGGCGTCGCGCCCAGACCGCGGCCCGTCGGGCTAGCTTTCCCGCCATGCCCGAGACCATCGCCGTCCCCGACCTGCCCGTCACCGAGCGCGTCGCGCTGGATCCGCAGACGACGGCGCTGGTGGTCATCGACATGCAGAACGACTTCGTCAGCCCGGGTGGGTCCTTGCTCGTGCCCGACGCCGCGGCGACCGTGCCGCTGATCGCCGGCCTGATCGACCAGGCGCGCGCAGCCGGCGCCCGCGTCGTCTTCTCCCAGGACACCCATCGCGACGGCGACCCGGAGTTCGCGATCTGGCCGGTCCACGTGCTCGAGGGGGGCTGGGGCTGGGAGATCGTCGAGGAGCTGCGGCCCCGGCCGGAGGACACCGTCCTGCGCAAACCGCGCTACGACGCGTTCTACGGCACGCCGCTGGATCACCTGCTGCGCCAGTGGGGCGTCCGGACGCTGGTGATCTGCGGGACCGTCGCGAACATCTGCGTGCACTACACGGCCGCCAGCGCTGCGCTGCGCTGGTACGACGTCGTCATCCCGCGCGACGCGGTCTCGGCGCTGGACCCGTTCGACCTCGCCGCGTCCCTGCGCCAGACCACCGGCCTCTTCGCCGGCCGCGTCACCACGGCCGGCGGCGTCGTCTTCGGGGCCTAGCCCGCGATCATCGGGCCCTCGCCCGATGGGTCGACGATGCCCTCCTCGACCCAGGTGAACTTCCCGGCCAGGACGTCCTGGGCCAGCGCGTAGGCCGCGTCGTCGTCGTTGTCGAACAGCTCGGCGAACAGCGCCTCGGCGCGGTGGCGGGCCTGACGGCAGAACAGGTCGGCCAGCTGGGTCGCCTCCTCGGCGCGCTCGGGGTGCTCGGAGCGCAGCGTCGTGGCGTAGACCACGGCCGAGGAGATCGCGAACAGCTCGGAGCCGATGTCGACGATGCGGCCGAGCACCGACTGCTTGCGCTCCAGCTTGGCCTGCCAGCGGCCCATCGCGTAGAAGGTCGACCGCGCGAGCTTGCGCGACGCGCGCTCGACGTAGCGCAGGTGGACGGCGAGCTCGCCGAACTCGCCGCCGAACGCGCCGGGCTTCTGGCCCTCGCCGACGGCCAGCTGCGGGAACCACTTGGCGTAGAACTTGCCCGCCTCGACGGCAGCGCGCGCCTTGTCCTTGAGCGGCACGTCGCCCTCGAGGATGTCGCCGGCGACCGCGAGGTGCTGGTCGACGGCCTCGCGCGCGATGAGCAGGTGCATGATCTCGGTCGAGCCCTCGAAGATGCGGTTGATGCGCATGTCGCGCATCACCTGCTCGACGGGCACGGGCTTCTCGCCGCGGGCCTTCAGCGACTCGGCCGTCTCGTAGCCGCGGCCGCCGCGGATCTGCATCAGCTCGTCGATGACGCGCCAGCCGAGCTCCGAGGCGTACAACTTGCCGATGGCCGCCTCGATGCGGATGTCGCGCTGCTTGTCGTCGGCCATGCGGCTGGCGACGTCGAGCATCGCCTCGATGCCGAACGCCGAGGCGGCGATGAACGCGATCTTCTGCGCCACGGCGTCGTGCCTGCCGACCGGCTGGCCCCACTGGACGCGCTCGGCCGACCACTCGCGGGCGATCTTGGTCGCCCACTTCGCGGTGCCGAGGCAGATCGCGGGCAGCGCGAGGCGCCCGGTGTTCAGCGTCGTCAGCGCGATCTTGAGGCCCTGGCCCTCGCGCCCGATCAGGTTCTCCTTGGGCACGACGACGTCCTGGAGCAGCGTCACGGAGTTCTCGATGCCGCGCAGGCCCATGAACGCGTTGCGGTGCTCGACGGTGACGCCCTCGGTGTCGTAGGGGAGGATGAACGCGCTGATGCCGCCCTGGTGCCCGTCGCCCTTGGGGACCTTGGCCATCACGACGACGACGTCGGCGATCGCGCCGTTGGTCGCCCAGAGCTTGCGGCCGTCGAGCCGGTAGCCGCTGCCGTCCTCGGTCGGCGTGGCCGTCGTGGCAACGCGCGCGGGATCGGACCCGACGTCGGGCTCGGTCAGCAGGAACGCGGATATGTGCGTGCGCGCCACCTTCGGCAGCCACTCCTGCTTCTGCGCCTCGGAGCCGAAGTGCAGCAGCGGCTCGGCGACGCCGATCGACTGGTGGGCGCTGAGCAGCGCGCCCAGCGACGCGTGGCAGGAGCCCACGAGCGTCAGCGCGCGGTTGTAGTACACCTGCGAGAGGCCGAGGCCGCCGTACTCCTCGGGCACCTTCATCCCCAGCGCACCCATCGCCTTGAAGCCGTCGACGACGGCCTCGGGGATCTTCGCGTCGCGCTCGATCTGCAGCGGGTCGACATGCTCGGTGAGGAAGGCGCGCAGCTCCTGCAGGAACGCCTCGCCCTTGTGCACGGCGGCGGGATCGAGCTGGGGCTGCGGGTGGATGAGGTCGAGGTTCAGGCGTCCGAGGAAGAGGTCCTTGCCGAAGCTCGGCAGCTTCCACTCGCCCTCGCGGGCATCCTCGGCGACCTGTCGTGCTTCGCGTTCGGTGACGTCGGTGGCCATGCCGGGGTCAGTACCCCGCAGGTACGGATGGCGAACGGGGGGCCGTGGTGTCGACCCGCGCGCCCGGCTCGACCACGCGCGCGGCCACGCCGAGGGCCGCGGCCTCGCGCAGGAACGCGCCGGCCGGGTCCTCGGTCTGGACGTAGGTCGGCGCGCGGTGCAGCGCGTCGTAGTGGATGGGGATCGCCAGGCCGGCCTGCAGCAGGAAGGCCGCCGACGCGGCCTCGGCGGGGCCCATGACGGCCGGCCGCGGCGACGGCGGCTGGCGGTGGGGGAGGTCGACGAGCGGGCCGTTGACCGGCAGGAACGCGACGTCGATCGCGCCCAGCCGCATCCGCGCCCGCCACCACCAGCCGTGGAACAGCGTGTCGCCCGCGTGCAGGATCCGCGTGCCGCCGGCCTCCACGACCCAGGAGACCTGCGGGTCGCCGAAGCCGTCGGCGGCGGGGATCGCGGTCGCGCGGAACGGGCCGACCTCGACGGTCTCCCACGGCGCGACGATCCGCTGGACGACGCCGAGCTCGGCCAGGCGCTGCTCGGCGCCCTTGGTGGCGACGACCTCGAGGTATTCGCCGTCGGCGGCGGCGGGGCGCAGCAGCACGCCGTCGGGCGCGAGGGCCGCGGCGATCGCGTCGGCGTCGGCGTGGTCGGCGTGCAGGTGCGTGACGAGCGCCAAGGCCGCGGCGCCGGGCCGCGACGGGCCGGGCAGCGCCGTGCGGGGCTCGCCGACGAAGTCCACCATGATGCCGGGGTCCTGCAGGAGGTCGACGACGGCGCTGGCGCCGGACTCCTCCAGCTCGAGGCCGGCCCAACCGAGACGGGTGATGTTCATGGCGCGACTTATAGCGACCGGTCGGTCGCCAAGTCAATAGCGACCGATCGATCGGTAAGATTCGTCCGGCATGCCCCGCCGCTCCGTCGCCGACGCCGCCCGCACCCACGCCGCGATCCTCGAGCGGTCGATCGACCTCGCGTCGGTCGAGGGGCTGGAGGGCCTGACGATCGGGCGCCTGGCCACCGACCTGCAGATGAGCAAGGCCGGCGTGCTCGGCCACTTCGGCACCAAGGAGGAGCTTCAGCTGGCCACCGTGCGCGGCGCGCTGGCGATCTTCGCCCGCGAGGTGTGGGAGCCCGCGCAGGAGGCGGCGCCGGGCCGCGCGCGGCTGCTGGCGATCGCCGACGCGTGGATGTCCTACCTCGGACGCGACGTCTTTCCCGGCGGCTGCTTCATGACCGCCGCCTCGACGGAGTTCGACGGCCGGCCCGGCCGGGTGCGCGACACGCTGGCGCGGGCCAACGAGCGCTGGATGGCGGTGCTCGCCGCCGACGCGCGCGCGGCGGTCAAGGCGGAGGAGCTGCCGCGCGGGACCGATCCGCAGGACATCGCGTTCGGCATGAACGCGATCGCCATGGGGGTCAACCAGGCGCGCCACCTGCACGGCGACGCGTCCGCGCCCGACCGCGGCTGGCGGGCGCTGAGGACGATGCTGGGCGCGCCCCGTGCCAGGCGGCGCGCCCTGCCCCGCAATCCCTAGACCGTGCGGACGTTGACCGCCTTGGGGCCCTTGGCCCCGGCCTCGGTGTCGTACTCGACCCGCGCGCCCTCGGCGAGGGTGCGGAAGCCGTCAGACTGGATGTCGCCGTGGTGCACGAACAGGTCCTTGCCCGACTCGTCGGGTGTGATGAACCCGAAGCCCTTCTCGTCGCTGAACCACTTCACAACGCCCTGAGCCATCTGTCTGCTCCTCGATGCTGCGTGCTGCGGACGCGGAGGCAGCTGAAGACCGACCGTTGCGGCGCCAACACACTCTGTGCGCCGGGCTCCATCGCCCGGCTCTGACGCCGCGCAACCTACCAGCACTGGAGGGTCCGCCGGGAAAACCGGCGGACCCACCCCCCGAGCGGTCAGGTGGCCAGGAGCCGCTCGGCCACGCGATCGGTCGCGTCGCCGTGCCCGCCGACCAGCCGGCGCGTCAGCTGCGCGCGCCGGAAGTACAGCGGCGCGTCGTGCTCCCAGGTGGCGCCGATGCCGCCGTGGACGTTGATCACCGAGCGCGCGGCGAAGTCCAGCGCGCCGCCGGCCGCCGACCGCGCGGCGCTCGCCGCGAGCGGGAACTCGTCGGGCGCATCGGTCCGCGCCCAGCCGGCGTAGTACAGCAGCGAGCGCGCGTTCTCCATGCGCCGCAGGACCTCGGTCAGCTCGTGCTTGATCGACTGGTAGGAGCCGATCGCGCGCCCGAAGGTGAACCGCTCCTTGGCGTACTGCACGCTGAGGTCGAGCGTGGTCTGCACCGTGCCGACCGCCTCGGCGGCCAGCAGCGCCTGGGCGACGTACCAGGCATCGGCAGTGATGGCGCCGGTGGTGGAGAGCCCCGTGCCCCGCGCGCCGTCGAGCGTCACGTGCGCCAGGGCGCGCGTGACGTCGTAGCGCACGACCTGCTCGACGGTGACGCCCTCGGCGCCGGCGTCGACGACCGCCACGGTGCCGTCCGCGCCGACGACGACCAGCAGGTCGGCGCCGGGCGCGTCGGGGACGAACGTGGCGCGGCCGGTGACCCGGACGCCGTCGCCGTCGGCGACGATCTGCGGCGCCTCGTCGCGCGCCGACCCGGGCGTGTCGACCGTCCAGCGCGGCTCGAGGTCGCCCGGCGGGCGCGTCGGGATCCACACGGGACGGACCTCGCCGGCGGCGATCGCGGCCAGGCCGTCGTAGCCGCCGGCGTCGAGGATCGCCGTCGCCGGCAGGAGCCCGAGGAACGGCACCGGCGCGAGCACCCGGCCGAGCTCCTCGGCCACGAGCATCGCGTCGAACACGTCGAGCCCGGCGCCGCCGTGCTCGTCGCTGATCAGCAGCCCGGCCCA
>JAOPZP010000128.1 GCA_025964055.1 Conexibacter sp. | reverse complement strand
CCGCGGCGGACGCAGGTCGCGCGCCGTGGGCACGCCTGCGGCTGCCCGCGTTGGTCGCCGCCGGCGTCGCCGCGGTGGCGGTGGCGGTCGTGCTCCTGATCGGTGGCGGCGGCACCACGGGGCCCTCGTTCGACCAGGCCGCCCAGCTCGCCACCGCCCCGCCGACCGCCCCGGCGCCGGCGAGCGACGCGTCCGACGCGCGGGTCGTGCAGGCGGCCGTGGGCGGCGTCAAGTTCCCCAACTACGCCTACCAGTGGCCGCGGTGGAAGGCCGTCGGCGAGCGCCGCGATCGGGTCGCGGGCCGCGAGGCGGTGAGCGTCACCTACCGCGGACCCGCGGGCGACGTCGGCTACACGATCGTCGGCGGCGCGCCGCTCCCCGAGCCGTCCGGCGCGCGGCACGTCACCGCCGGCGGCGTGCGCCTCGCCGTCGTGCACCAGGGTGCGACGACGCTCGTCACCTGGCGGCGCGGCGGACACACCTGCGTGCTGGCCGGCCGTGGCCCGGGCGTCGAGCGCCGGCTCGTGCGCTTCGCGACCTGGGCATGATCCTGGCGTGAGCCAGGAGCGCTGGACCGCCGTCGACGACTACCTCAGCGAGCACCTCGTCGGGCCCGACGCCGTGCTCGAGGCGGCGCTGGCCGACGCGGCGGCCGCCGGGCTGCCCGCCGCCGACGTCGCGCCCAACCAGGGCAAGCTGCTCCATCTGCTGGCCCGGATGCGCGGCGCGCGCACGATCCTGGAGCTCGGAACGCTGGCGGGCTACAGCACGATCTGGCTCGCGCGGGCGCTGCCGGCCGGCGGCCGGCTGGTGACCGTCGAGGTCGACTCCGGGCATGCGGAGGTCGCCCGCTCCAACGTCACCCGCGCCGGCCTGGCCGACCGCGTCGACGTGCGCGTCGGACCGGCGCTCGACGTCCTGCCGCAGCTCGCAGCCGAGGGCGCGGGGCCGTTCGACTTCGTGTTCCTCGACGCCGACAAGCAGCACAACCCCGAGTACCTCGAGTGGGCGCTGCGCGTCACCGCGCCCGGCAGCGTGATCGTGGCCGACAACGTCGTGCGCGACGGCGCGCTGATCGACGGCGAGAGCGACGATCCGCGGGTGCGCGGGATCCGCCGCTTCACGGAGCAGCTCGGCGCCGCGGCCGGCGTGACCGCCACCGCGGTGCAGACCGTCGGCAGCAAGGGCTACGACGGGTTCGCGATCGCCCTCGTGGAGGGCGACGCGGGGTGGGGCTAGGCGACGACCTTGTCGATCGCCGACAGCACGCGCGGGGCCTGGAACGGCTTGGCGATGAAGTCCTTCGCGCCCGCCTTGACCGCTTCGAGCACCTTGGACTCCTGCGCGAGCGCAGAGCACATGACGACCTTGGCGCCGGGATCGAAGGCGATGATCTCCCGCAGCGCGGTGAGGCCGTCCTTCTCGGGCATCGTGATGTCGAGCGTCGTCACGTCGGGGCGCAGCTCGCGGTAGCGCTCCAGCGCCTCGTTGCCGTTGACGCCCTCGCCCACGACCTCGTGGCCGCCGGTCTGGAGGACGTCGATCACCATGCGCCGCATGAACGCCGCGTCGTCAACCACGAGGATGCGTGCCATCTCCCCCGAGTCGTCGGCCGGGCGCCGCGAAGCTGAACGCCCGGGCCAGCAGCGCCGCGACCTCGCCGTCGTCCACGGGCAGGAAGTTCGCGTACCACGCGCCGACGGCGCGGAACCGGCGCGGGACGGCCGGGCACAGCAGCGCGTCGACCTCGGCGTCGAGCTC
This sequence comes from Conexibacter sp., assembly GCA_025964055.1. Taxonomy (GTDB): domain Bacteria; phylum Actinomycetota; class Thermoleophilia; order Solirubrobacterales; family Solirubrobacteraceae; genus Baekduia. The sequence continues at coordinate 1,629 of JAOPZP010000128.1, read as the reverse complement.
CGCGCACGCCTCGCGTGAGCCGACGGGCACCGCGACGACGATGTTCGCGGCCTCCTGCTCGCGCAGCGTGGCGACCGCGGCACGCATCGTCGCGCCGGTGGCCAGGCCGTCGTCGACGACGACGACCGTGCGTCCCGCGACCTCCGCCGCCGGCCGGTCGCCGCGGTACTGCCGCTCGCGGCGGGCCAGCTCGGCGAGCTCGCGCTCGACAACTGCCGCCACGGCCGCCGGGTCGGGCGCCAACGCGCGCAGGACCTCGGGGTTGAGGACCTGGACGCCGCCGGAGGCGATCGCGCCGAAGGCCAGCTCCTCGCGGCCGGGCACGCCGAGCTTGCGGACGAGCAGCAGGTCGAGCTCGAGCTGCAGCGCCTCGGCGATCATGACCGCGACCGGCACGCCGCCGCGCGGCAGGGCGAGGACGAGCGCGTCAGCGGCTCCGGCGTCCAGCAGCGCCTCGGCCACCAGCGGGGCGAGGCGGCGACCCGCGTCTGCGCGGTCCTCGTAGGGCGCCATGTCCTGCGGCTGCCCGGCGCGGGGTCCGGGCAACCGCGATCGCCGCTACCGTGCCGCGCGATGCTGAACGTCGCCCCTGAAGTCGCCGAGGCCCTCGCCGCCGGCCGCGCGGTCGTCGCGCTGGAGTCCACGATCATCTCGCACGGCCTGCCGCGTCCCGACAACGTGGCGATCGCCCGGCAGATCGAGGCGGCCGTGCGCGAGGGCGGCGCCGTGCCGGCGACGGTCGCCCTGGTCGGCGGCGAGGTGCGCATCGGCCTCGACGACGCGGCCTTGGCGGCGATCGCGACGCGCGACGATGTCATCAAGTGCAGCGCGCGCGACCTGCCGATCGCCGCGGCGCGCGGCGCGACCGGCGCGACGACGGTCGCGGCGACCGCGCACCTGGCGGCGCAGGCCGGCATCGAGCTGTTCGCGACCGGCGGGCTCGGCGGCGTGCACCGCGAGGCGCGCGACACGTGGGACGAGTCGGCCGACCTCGTCGCCCTGTCACGCACGCGCATCTGCGTCGTCTGCGCGGGGGTGAAGTCGATCCTCGACATCGCCGCGACGCTGGAGCGGCTGGAGACGCTGGGCATCGGCGTCGCCGGCTACCGCACCGACACCTTCCCGGCCTTCTATCTGACCGACAGCGGCTTCGCGCTGCCGTGGCGGCTGGAGTCGCCGCAGGAGATCGCCGACGTGCTGCACGCCCGCGGCGCGCTGGGCCTCGACGGCACGGCGCTGATCGTCGCCAACCCGCTGCCCGAGGACGAGCAGCTCGATCCCGACCTGCACGAGCGCGTGCTGCGCGAGTCGCTGGAGGCCGCCGCGACCGAGGGCGTCCGCGGCCGCGACGTGACGCCGTTCCTGCTCGGGCGCTTCCACGCCGGCACCGGCGGGGAGTCGCTGCGGGCCAATGTCGCGCTCGTGCTCGCCAACGCGCGCCTGGCGGGCGAGATCGCCGCGGCGCGGCAGGGATGACCACGCCGCCGATCGTCGTCGTCGGCGATCTGATGGTGGATGTCGTGGCCGCGGCGGCGGCGCCTCTGGCGCACGCCTCCGACACCGACGCGCGGGTGCGCTGGACGGGCGGCGGCGCGGCGGCGAACGTGGCGGCGTGGCTGGCGGCGGGCG
>JAOPZP010000111.1 GCA_025964055.1 Conexibacter sp. | reverse complement strand
CGCTCGCCGCCGCCTGACGACCACCGCTGACCTCGATGAACGGGCGTTCACCTGCGGTCATCGCCGGCCGTCAGCCGGGGCCGAGCATCCCGCATCCTGCGCCCGAATTTCCGACTCACGACACTAGGACGGAGCCGCGCGCGCCACCTGGGCGTACGGCAGGTGGCCGTCCGCGGCGCCGCGGCACGCGCGGCGGATCAGGAGCTCGACGTCCAGGACGCCCTGCTCGGTGGAGAGCGCGCTGGTCTTGAGCCCCGTGCGGTCGACGACGAGGCGCGCCTGGTCGCGGAAGGCGCCGACGGTGTCGCGCATCTGCCCGCACGTGTAGGAGGCTGCTCCCGAGACCTCGCCGCCGCAGCCGGCCTGCGCGATCGCGAGGCATCCCAGCAGTGCGATGTGCCGGCGCGCACGCATGGCGTCAGGCCGCCGCCTGCTCGAACGTGCGGGGCGGCGGGTCGAGCTCGGCGCTGGAGGTCTCCACGAGCGGCCGTCCGGCGGTCTCCGGCGCCCAGAGCTGCGTGATGACCGCGCCGACGACGCAGAACGCCGCGCCGACGAGCATGCTCGGGCCGATGCCGATGGTGTCGAGCCCGATCGGCAGCAGGAACGTGCCCAGCGCCGCGCCGATCCGGCTCGCCGCGGCGGCGACCCCCACCGCCGTCGTGCGCAGCTCGGTCGGGAACAGCTCGCTCGGGTACGGGCCGGTCAGGGTCCCGCCGATCGCGTCGAAGAAGGCGAACGCCACGAAGCAGGCCATGACGACCGCGACCGGGGCCGACGGCCACAGGCCGACCACGGCCAGCGCGGCCGCGCACACCCAGAGTGGTGCGATGAGCATCGGGCGACGTCCCACGCGGTCCATGAGCACCACGCCGGCCACGGCGCCGGCGACCGCCATGGCGTTGGTCGCGATCGTGGCGGCGTGCTCGGCCAGGCCGAGCGCGCTGAACACCTGCGGAGCGAAGGTGACGATCGCGAAGTACGGAGCGACGTTGCATGCCCAGAATCCGCAAACGAGCAGCATGCGCGGGCGATAGGTGCCGGAGAGGAGGTCGCGGACGCGGCCATGCGCGGGCGGCTCGCCGGCGATCTCCCGTATGAAGTGCGCCTGGTCGCCGAGGTGGTCGAGCGTCACGGTCCGGGCCTCCGGGCGCCGCCCGCGGCTCATCAGCCACCGTGGCGACTCCGGCATGCCGCTGCGCAGGATCAGCGTCGCCACGGCCGGGACCGCGCAGCTGGCCATGATCAGCCGCCATCCGAACCCCAACACGTCGAGCATCAGGTAGCCGGCGAGCACCGAGACGAGGAACCCGACGTACCACGAGGCGACCAGCCAGGCGCTGAGGCGCCCGCGCCGCTGCGCCGGGGCGAACTCCGCCAGCAGCGGCGCGCCGATGGCGTACTCGGCGCCGATCGCCATGCCGAGCAGCAGCCGGAGCACGAAGAGCTCCTCGACGTTCTGGACGAACGCCTGCGCGACCCCGAGGACGACGAAGCAGACGATGTTGACGAGGAACGGGCGCCGGCGGCCGAAGCGGTCGGTGACCCGGCCGAACAGCGGCGCGCCGACGAAGATGCCGATCAGCGACGACGCCCCGATCAGGCCGGCCCAGACGGTCGAGACGTCCAGGTCGCGGCTGATCGACAGCAGGACGACGCTGATGATGCCGAGGTCGTAGCCGTCCAGCCCCTCGCCGCACGCGGTCGCCAGGGTGACGCGTCGCAGGAAGCGCTGCTGGCGACGGTCGCGCTGGGTCTCGGTCTCGGGGATCGCGGAAACGGACATGGGGCTGCGGGCAACCGGCAGCCGCGCAATGGCCTCGCAACCCGGCGCCTACGCCGCCCTGTAGGCCGCGGGCGGCCGGCGACCACCGAGGACGTCGGCGGTCGGGGGCCCATCCCGCCGACCGCCCGCCCTCGCTCAGGCGCCCGCGGGCGCTCCGGCGAGCATCTCGTTGACCCCCGCGGTCGTGACGGGCCGGCCGCCGATCGTGAGGTGCCCGCTGGACATGTCGTCGATGACGACCCAGGTCAGGCCCCGCACCGGCTCCCCGACGACCGAGGCGAACGTCTCGGTGATGCGCTCGGCGATCTCGGCCTTCTGGTCCTCGTCGAGGACGCCTTCCATGACACGGCAGTTGATGTAGGGCATCGCAGCCTCCGCTCGTTTGGTGGTGACGAGCCGCAGTCAACGACGGCGCCGTGTGAGCGGGCGTGTGAGGCGGTCAGGTCGCGACCGACGGCAGCAGCGAGGCGAGCGCGGGGTTGTCGATGTCCGCGGCGAGCAGCTGCGCCGCCTGGAGCGACTCGGCGTCGCCGAGGTGCGCGCGGTGCACGTGCGCGCGCACGACCAGCTCGCGCAGGCCGCACCGCTCGGCCAGCGTCGTGAGCCGATCGACGATCTGGTGGGCGTCCGCGGCCCCGGTCTGGACGGCGAGCGCCGCGGCGCTGTCGAGCGCGTAGGCGTGCACCCAGGCGTAGGCGTCCGAGACGCGGGTCACGCGCACGACGGCGTCGGCGAACCGGTCGCGCGCCGCGGCGACGTCGCCGGCGTCGAGCGCGACGAGGCCCGCGAGGCGCACGCTCATGGCCTCCCAGCACGGGTCGCCGAGGCGGCAGGCGAGCCGGAACGTGCGGTCCAGCGCGTCGGCGGCCTCGTCGCGCCGGCCGCCCAGCAACGCCACCTCGGCGCGCAGCGCCTCCGGCCACGGACGGAACGCCGTCCAGCGCTCGGCCCCGACCAGGGCGAGGCTTTCGTCGAGCGCCGCGGTCGCCAGCGCCCGGTCGCCGCGCAGCAGGTGGACGCGCCCGATCAGCGACAGCGACAGCGCCGCCTGGCGACGGCGCTGACAGCGATCCGCGCGCGCCACGGACTTGTGCAGCAGCTCCAGCGCCGGCCCGTAGTGCGCGCGATCCGACAGCGCCATGCCCCGAACGCCGAGCACGGCGCAGAGCTCGTCGTTGTCCTCGCACAGCTCGGTCGCCCGCGCGAGCCACCGGCCCGCGGACGGCGTGCGGCCGGCCTGCGTGTCGATGTACCCCAACTCGCGACACGCCACGGCCGCGACGTGCCGTTCGCCGCACGCGTCGGCGAGCCGCAGCGCCTCGTGCAGGCGCAGCGCGCCCTCTTCGTCGCGGCCCCGCAGCGCGTGCACGAGCGCCGAGCCGAGCGTGACCAGCGCGCGGGACTCGAGCCCCGCGTCGCCGGCGGCGGCCGCCTCGGCGCAGGCAGATCGGAAG
>JAOPZP010000104.1 GCA_025964055.1 Conexibacter sp. | reverse complement strand
CGCCCGCCGGGCACGGCGGCGGCCGCCGGCGGGCGCGTCGCCGTGCGGCGTGAGCGCGATCGGCATCCCGACCTTGTCCTCGTAGCCGGGCAGGCGCACGCGGTAGGTGCAGAGGTCGCAGTTCATCCGCACGTCGCCCTGGAGGACCTCGCGGTAGCGCTCGAGCACCAGCTTGGCCAGGCGGCGGTCGGGGCCGAGGTGCGGCGCGGCGCGGACGTCGAGGTCGGGGTGGGCCTCGGCCCACGCGGCGGCCTTGGCGTACAGGCGTGGGACCAGAACGCCCGTGAAGAGGAGGAACGGCGCGACGACGATCGTGGTCGCGCCGAGGCGGCGCAGGCGTTCGAGCGCGGCCTCGACGCCGGGCCGGGCGACCCCGGCGAACGCCGGCTCGACCATCCCGAGGCCGCGGCCGTCGGCCAGCAGGCGCGCGACCTTGTACAGGTCGCCGCACGCGTCGGGGTCGCTCGACCCGCGCCCGACGAGCACGGTCCCGGTGCGCTCGGGGTCGTGGCCGGCGGGCAGCACGGAGCGGATGCGGTCCTCGGCGACCGCCAGCACGGCCGGGTCGATGCCGAGGTCGCGGCCCAGCCGGAAGCGGGCTTCCGGATGGCGGCCGCGGGCGCGCTCCAGCGAGGCGGGCCCGTCGTTCTTGAGGTGCCCGGCGGCGAGCAGGACGAGCGGGACCGAGACGACGTCGCGCGGCCCGCCCGCGACGAGCCGGTCGACGGCCTCGTCGATCAGCGGCTCGGCCAGCTCGATGAAGCCGGCGGCGACGGGGATCGCGCCGGCGGCGTCGCGCACGAGCGAGGCGAGCGCGTGGAACTCGGCCAGGCCGTCGGCGTCGCGCGTGCCGTGGCCGACGATGAGGAGGGCGGGCGGGTCGGTGACGGGCCGAGCGCTCACCAGGCGCCGCCTCGCGCCGCGAGGGTGGCGGCGAGCGCCGGCAGGGCGAAGACGAAGGCGGCGGCCGCGGTGCTCGTGCTGGCGGCCGTCGCGCCGGCACCGACGTTCGGCATCCGCCCGTCCCAGCCGCGGGCGAGCATCGCGCCGTGCACCCGCTCGCCGCGGTTCAGGCAGCGCACGGCGAGGGTGCCGGAGGACTGCGCGACGGCGCGCGCCTGCCACAGCCAGCGGGCGTCGTGGCCGCGCGCGACGCGCGCGGTGTTCACGCGGCGCAGCTCGTCGAGCACGACCTGCAGGTAGCGGACGGCCAGCGCGCCGATCGCCGTGAACGTCGGCGGCACGCGCAGGCGCTCGAGCCCGGCCACGATCTCGGGCGCGGTCGTCGTCGCGCTGAGCACGCCGGTGGCGAGGACGACGAGCGTCGCCTTCGCCGTGATCGCGCCGGCCAGGAGCAGGCCCTCGTGGCCCGCGACCAGCGGCAACACCACCACGAACGCCACGAAGGGGATCTCGATGACCAGGCGCACGGCGAGCACGCGGGGCGGGACGCGGCCCCAGGCGGCGACGGCGAGGACGACGCACGCGTCGACCGCGAACGGCCACCACGCCCCGGCGGGGACGAACGCGACACTCAGCGCGAACACGAGCAAGGCAAGGACCTTGGCTTCGGGCGCGGCGTCGTGCAGGGCGGTGCGGACGTCCGAGACGGGCGCCGGGCCGTGGCCACTCATGCGCGGCTGCCCTCGGTGTCGCGCAAGCGCGCGCCGCGCGCGGTCCCCCCGCGCTCGGGCGTCACCAACACGGTGCAGAAGTACGGCGCGGGGCCGGCGGCGAGCCCCGGCGCCGTCGACACGACCTCGCCCTCCAGCCCCAGGTGCGTGCCCACCGACGCCTCCTGCTCGCGGCCCGCCTCGCGGACGACGTCGAGCAGCCGCGGCAGCTGCCGGCCGCCCTTGTAGATGACGACCGTCTCGAAGGTGTCGAGCGCGGCGCGCACGCGCGCCTCGCCCGCGGTCCACGGGACCAGCGCGACGCTGTCGGTGCCCTCGGCGAGCATCGCTCCGGTGCGCGCGGCGAGATCCTGCATCGCGGTGATGCCGGGCACGGCTCGTACCGTGACCGCGGGGGCGAGCGCCCGGACGGTGTGCACGATGTAGGCGAAGGTGGAGTAGACGGAGGGGTCGCCGAGGGTGGCGAACGCCGCGGTCCCGCCGCCGCGGACGACCTCCGCGATGGCCGCCCCCGCGGCATCCCACCGCGCGTCACGCTCGCCGGCATCGCCCATGGCGAAGCCGAGCCGCACGAGCCGCTCGGGCGCGACATGCGCGGCCACGACCGTCTCGGCCCGGCCGGCGCCCCCGGCGCTCGTGGCCGTCTCGGGGACGAACACGCGGTCGGCCTCCCGCAGCTCGCGTACGGCCTTCAGCGTCAGGAGCTCCGGATCGCCGGGGCCGACGCCGACGCCGACGAGGACGCCCACGCGGCTCACGCGGTCGTCCCGTCGCTCGCGGCAGCCCGGCCGGACGCCGCCGCCACCAGCCGCGCCGCCACCTCGGGCGTCGCCGCCCAGTGCGTGTGCAGGTAGCTCGCGTGGACGCCGCCGATGACGTGACCCTCGAACCGCTCGGTCCCTCGCGCCCGCAGGCTCCACGCCGGCACCTCGCCGGCGCTCGGGTCGATCGAGCTGTAGTGGAACTCGTGCCCCCGGGCGACGGTGCCCTCCGGCCACGCCGGGTGGTCGGCAGTTGCCACCGCCTCCCGGTAGCCCAGCGACAGCCGCTCGCCCATGCGCGCGCGGCCGCCGACGACGTCGCACATCGGGCGCCCGTCGAGCTCGGTGGCCAGGTACAGCAGCCCGCCGCACTCGGCCAGGATCGGCCCCCCGCCGCGCGCGAACGCCGCGACCTCGGCGCGCAGCGCCCAGTTGGCCGACAGCTCCTCGCCGAAGACCTCCGGGAACCCGCCGGCCAGCAGCAGCGCGCCGCACCGCGCCGGCAGCTCCTCGTCGGCGAGCGGGTCGAACGCGACCAGCTCGGCGCCCGCGGCGGCCAGCAGCTCGTGGTTCTCCTCGTAGTGGAACGAGAACGCCGGCCCCGCGGCGACCGCGATGCGCGCCTCGCCGGCCAACGACTCCGGCTCGGGGCTCCACGCCTCGCCGGTCAGCGGCGGCGCGCTCCGCGCGAGCGCGACGAGCGCCTCGAGATCGACGCCGGCGCGGACCGTCTCGGCCAGCGTGCTCAGCGTGTCGCGCGCGTGCGCCTCGCGCTCGACGGCGGGCACCAGCCCGAGGTGGCGCTCGGGCGTCGTCAGCCCGGCGTCGCGACGAAGGACACCCAGAACCGGAACGCCGGTCGGCGCCAGCGCCGCGCGCAGCAGCTCCTCGTGCCAGTCCGACGCCACGCGGTTGAGCACGACGCCGCCGAGCCGCAGCTCGGGGTCGAACGTCGCGAAGCCGTGGACGATCGCGCCGACCGAGCGCGCCATCGCGCTCGCGTCGACCACGAGCACGACGGGCGCCTGCAACAGCTTGGCCACCTGCGCCGTCGAGGCCAGCTCTCCCCCGCCCGACGCGCCGTCGAAGAGGCCCATCACGCCTTCGACGACCACGAGGTCGGCGCCCGCCGCGCCGTGGCGCGCCAGCGGCGCGATCAGCTCGGTGCCCGACAGGAACGCGTCCAGGTTGCGCCCCGGACGGCCGCAGGCCAGCCGGTGGTAGCTGGGATCGATGAAGTCGGGGCCGACCTTGAACGGCGCGACCACGTGACCGGCGCGCGACAGCGCGGCCATGACGCCGCAGGCCACCGTCGTCTTCCCCGCGCCCGAGTGCGTCCCCGCGATGACGATCCGCCCGCCGGTCATGCGGCGATCCCGGCGGGCGCCCACGGAGAATCACAGACGCGCTCGCGAGTGACGAGGCGCTCGTGCAGCCGCACGGCGCCCGCCCGCCCGACGCCGCGGCCGGCCACCACCAGCGGCACCGGCTCGCCGTGGTGGCGCCCGGTCTCCACGCACGTCGCATGGTCGCTGGTCACGGCGACGAGGCCGCCGGCGCCGAGCGCCGCGCGGGCCAGCGGCGCGATGACGTCCCGGTCGGCGGCCTCCAGCATCGAGACCTTGCCGACGCGATCGCGATGGTGGGCGGCCTCGTCGGCGCCGCCGACGTGCACGACCACGGTCTCGGCGGTCCGCAGCGCGATCAGCGCCGCGCGCGTCTTGGCCTGCAGGTCGCTGCCGACGTCGCCCGTCGCCCCCACGGGCGTGATGACGTGGGCGCCGAGCAGGCGCCCGCACCCGGCCGCGGCGCCGGGCGCGGCGACGACGACCGTGCGCTCGTCGAGCGCCGCCGCGAGCTTCTCGCCGTCCTCCCAGACGTGGGTCGCCAGGCCTGCGGCCGCCTCGATCGCGGGGCGCTCATGGCCGACGGCCAGGAAGCGATGGCCCTTGAGGTGACGCAGGTCGTGGTCGCCGAGCCGGGCGGTCAGCTCGGGCGCGAGCAGCAGCGCGTCGGCGGTCAGGGCGCGCCGGCCGTCGGGGTGGTGCAGGTCGATGCGCCAGGCGCCCGTGCCGTCGTTCAGCTCGACCC
>JAOPZP010000074.1 GCA_025964055.1 Conexibacter sp. | reverse complement strand
CGGCGCTGGTCACCGACGCGTTCCCGCGCGAGCAGCTCGGCGTCGCGATGGGCACCAACGTGATGGTCGCGGGCATCGGCCTGGTGCTCGGGCCGGTGCTCGGCGGCGCGCTGGTCGCGATCTCGTGGCACTGGGTGTTCTGGTTCAACGTCCCGCTCGGGGTGGTCGGGACGCTGTGGGCCGCGATCGTCCTCCAGGAGCTGGTCCACCCCGAGCAGGACCGGCGCTTCGATTGGTGGGGCACCGTCACCTTCGTCGTCGGCCTCACTGGCCTGACCCTGGGCATCTCGCGCGGCGGCATCGTCGGCTGGAACGACGCGCTGACGATCGGCTCGCTGATCGCGGCGGTCGTCCTGCTGCCGGCGTTCATCGTGGTCGAGCGCCGCGCCCCCGCGCCGATGCTCGACCTGTCGCTCTTCGCCGACCGCGGGTTCGCGGCCGCGACCGGCGCGGCGTTCCTCTCGGGCCTGTCGCGCTTCGCGCTCACCTTCGTGTTCGTCCTGTATTTCCAGGGCGCGCTCGGCGACGACCCGATCCTCGCCGGCGTCAAGCTCGCGCCGCTGGCGCTGGGCATGCTGATCTCCTCGCCGCTGTCGGGCGCCTACGCCGACCGCCACGGGGCGCGCACGCTGGCCGCCGCGGGCCTGGTCGTCTCCGCCGTCGGGATGGCGGGCATGACGACGCTGGGCACCGGCACGTCGTACTGGTGGGCGGCCACGTGGCTGCTGATCGCCGGCCTCGGGTCGGGCATGTTCAACTCGCCCAACACCTCGGCGATGATGGGCTCGGTCCCGGCCCACCGGCGCGGCATCGCCGGCGGGACGCGCATGATGCTGCAGAACACCGGCTCGGTGCTGTCGATCGCGTTCGTGCTGGCGATCATCACCAGCGCGGTGCCGACCAAGGTGCTGCTGTCGATCTTCTCGGGCGTCTCGTCGGGGATCTCCGATGCCGCGCTGCGGCCGTTCATCCACAACATGCACCTGGCGCTGTGGGTGCTGGCGGCGACCTCGCTCGCGGGCGCGGCCGTCTCGCTGCTGCGTCCCAGCCAGGAGGCCGAGGCCGAGGCCCGGGCCGCGCGCGAGGCGGTGGCCGCATGAGCACGGCTGCGACCGGTTCGGAGGCGCCGGCCGCCGGCCTGCGCATCGGCGAGGTCGCCCGCATGGTCGGCACGACCCCGCGAACGATCCGCTACTACGAGGAGATCGGGCTGTTGCCGGCGGGCGGCGAGCGCGCGGCGGGCCGCCACCGGCTCTACGCGCCCGAGGACGTCGACCGCCTGCGCGAGGCGCTGCGGTTCAAGGCGCTGCTGGGCGTCAGCCTCGAGGAGCTCAAGCAGCTGCTGGAGGCCGAGGAGGCCCGCGGCGCCCTGCGCGACGAATGGCACCACGGCAACCCGGGGGCCCAGCGCCGCCGCGTGATCCTCGACCAGCTGCTGGGCCACGTCGAGCGTCAGCTCGAGCTGCTGGCCGGACGCCGCGCCGAAATCGCCCGCCTGGAGCGCGAGCTGGGCGCCAAGCGCGAGAAGATCCGCGCGCGCATCGCCGACGAGGGCTGAACGCGCGCGGCCGGCGGGGCTACTGTCGAGAGATGACGCTCACCCAGCCGCCCGGGCCGCTGTCGGGCCGTCCCGGTCCCAGCAACTACGCGATCGACGGACCCAAGCACAAGCTCCTGCTGACGCCGCTGAAGCGCCGCGTGCGCGGGGAGCTCGGCGGCGAGGTCGTCATCGACACCGAGGACGCGGCGCTGCTGCTGGAGACCGGCCTGCCGCCGCGGCTCTACGTGCCGCTGGCCGACGTGCGCGCCGGCACGCTGCAGCGCACCGCGCTGACCACGCACTGCCCGTTCAAGGGCGACGCGAGCTACCGGACCGTCACGGTCGGCGACGGCGTCGCCGAAGACGCGCTCTGGGTCTACGACGATCCGCTGCCGGCGGCCGCGTGGCTGCAGGGGCTGGCCGGCGTGTACCTCGATCGCTTCGACCGCTGGTACGACGAGGACGACGAGGTCGCGGGCTTCCCCGATCCCTACCACCGCGTCGACGTGCGCCACACCTCCCGCCGCGTGGAGGTCCGTGCGCGCGGCGAGCTGGTCGCGACGTCCGACCGGGCGCTGCTGCTGAGCGAGACCGGCCTGGACAACCGCTTCTACCTCCCGCGCGAGGACGTCACGGCCACGCTGCACGGGCCGACCGCGACCACGTCGTTCTGCCCGTACAAGGGCACCGCGTCGTACTGGACGCTGGAGCTGGCCGACGGGACCCGGCTCCCCGACGCCGCCTGGAGCTACGAGGCGCCGTTCCCCGAGAGCGCTCCCGCGGCCGGCCACGTCTCGTTCTGGGGCGACGACGTGGAGGTTTCTGCGAAGTTCCTGTGACGCCGTTCATGCTGCGTTGAGGTCCCCGTGAGAGGTTCGCGGGGTGACGGGCAGGCGGACCAACAGCAGCGCCCTGCGTGCCCTCCGGGCGCACCGCTGGTTCGCACTGCTGTCGATGACGCGGCTGTTCGGCGCGCTGCTGGCGATCGTGCTGCTGGTGGCGCAACGCGTCACGCACGAGGACCCGCTCCTCGTGCTGCTGACCGCGGTCTGGACCCCGGTCAGCCTGCTCGTCCTGCGCCGCACCGAGGCCGCACGCTGGGCGCCGGCGGTCTGGGCCGTCGACGGCCTGGCCGCGCTGGGGCTCGTGCTGCTGGGCGGCGACTGGCGCAGCCCGTTCTACGTCTTCGCGCTCACGACGCTCGTGCTGCCGGCGACGTCGCTGCCGTGGCGCAGCGCGGTGCCGTGGGGCCTGGGCTTCTCCGGGGTCTACGGCGTCGTCGCGCTGCTGACCAAGAAGCTGCCGGCCGAGACGCTGACCGACACGATCCGGCTCGAGACGCTCGCGACGCACCTGTTCGTCCCGGTCGTCGTGACGACGACGCTCGCCTACTCGAGCGTGCTGCTGGAGCGCCTGCGGACCGCGCGCGCGGAGTCGGAGCGCCTGGCGCTGCAGTCCGAGCGCCAGCGCATCGCGTGGGAGCTGCACGACTCGGCCAAGCAGCGCGTACACGCGGCGCACCTGATGCTCAGCGCCATGGACCACGACGGCCTCGACGCCCACGGGCAAGGCCTGCTCGACGGCGCGCTGTCGGAGCTGCGGGCGACGACGGCCGACATGGAGACCAGCGTCGCGGAGCTGCGCACGCCGCTGGACGGGCGCCCGGTCGACGAGCTGCTGCGGGAGCGCGCCACCGAGCTGACGCTGGCGGGCGTCGCGCGCATCGACGTCGCCGGACGCCTGCCCACGCTGCCGCCGCTGGTCGCCGCGCACGCCTACCGCATCGCCGCCGAGGCGCTCACCAACGCGGTGCGCCATGCGCGCTGCTCGCGGATCACCGTCACGCTCGCCGACGCGCCCGGCGGCATGCGCCTGGAGATCGCCGACGACGGCGTCGGCATGCCCGCCGGCGGGCGCGGCGGCGGCCACGGGCTGCGCTCCATGCACGGCCGCGCCGAGACGATCGGCGCCCACCTTCACATCGGTCCCGGACCCGGAGGGCGCGGCACGTCCGTCGCCCTCGCTCTCCCCCACCCCGGAGGTTCCCCATGATCCGCCTGCTCATCGTCGACGACCACCCCGCGATGCGCGCGGGCCTCACCGCCGTGCTGCGGTCCGAGCCCGGCATCATCCCGCTGGCGACGGCCTCCTCGGCGGAGGATCTCGAGCCGACGCTGCAGCGCACGAAGCCCGACGTCGTCCTGCTGGACTATCACCTGCCGGGCGCCGACGGGCTGAAGCTGTGCCGCCGGCTCAAGCGCGACGTGCCGGCGCCCGCGGTGCTGCTGTACTCGGCCTACGCCGACAGCTCGATGGTCGTCCCGGCGATCCTGGCCGGCGCCGACGGGCTGCTGAACAAGAGCGCGCCCGCACCCGAGCTCTACGACGCGCTGCGCGCGGTGGCCCGCGGCGACCGCGTCCTGCCGCCCGTCCCGCGGGAGCTGCTGGAGTCCGCGGGGCACCGCGTCGACCCGGGCGACCTGCCGATCCTCGCGATGATGGTCGACGGCACGCCGATCAGCGAGATCGCCGAGGCGCTCCGCGTCCCGGCCCGCGACGTGTCACGCCGCCTGGACGCGATGATCGAGCGGCTGCGGGTGGAGATCGCGGTGGCGTAGCGAGCGGGCGCCGGTGGCGGCCGCCCCGGCGCCGTCGCGCCACGAGACGCCGGGTGGGCGATGCCAGCGTCGGGGCGGCCTGTCGGGCGCCGTCGCGCCGAGTCACGCCGGGGAGGGCGCTTTCAGCGTCGGGTCGCCCTGTCGGGCGCCGTCGCAGCGCGTCACGCCGGGAGGGCGATGCCAGCGTCGGGGCGCGCGGTCGAGCGCCGTCGCAGCGCGTCACGCCGGGAGGGCGATGACGACGGA
>JAOPZP010000072.1 GCA_025964055.1 Conexibacter sp. | reverse complement strand
GCGACGTCGACGCGATCGAGGCGAAGACCGTGTTCGCCGCGGCCGCCGGCGGCAACGCCACGGCCCAGGCGCTCGTCGACGAGGTCGTCGCGGTGCTGGCCCCGGGCAGCGCCTGCCTCGTGTGCGCGCTGAACCCACGCACCGGGATCGTCAGCGGCGGCCTGTCGCGCGCGGGCGAGGCGCTGGTCGGCCCGCTGCGTGCAGCGGTCGAGCACCGCGTCCCCTTCGCGCCGCGCTTCGTCATCTCCGCCCTCAGCGACGAGGCCGTCGCGCTCGGCGCCGTGCGCCGCGCGACCGAGATGGTCGAGCGCTCGCTCTTCGCCGAACCCGACATCAAGGGAGCACGCACCGCATGAGGGTCCTCGCCGTCGGCGCCCACCCCGACGACCTCGAGCTGCTGTGCGGCGGCACGCTGGCGCGCCTCGTCGCCGAAGGCCACGAGCTGACGATGTGCCACGTCTGCGCGGGCGACCGCGGGAGCTTCGTGCACAGCTCCGAGCAGGTGCGGGCCATCCGGTTGGTGGAGGCCCGCCGCGCGGCCGAGATCGCCGGGGCCGCGCACGCCGCGCTCGGGATCTCCGACGGCGAGGCCGACGGATCCGACCCCGAGCAGCGGCAGCTCGTGATCGACCTGATCCGCCGCACACGGCCACAGCTCGTGCTCACCCACGCGCCCGGCGACTACATGCGCGATCACAACGAGGTCAGCCGCCTCGTCGTGGACGCGAGCTTCACGTCGACGCTGCCGCTGCTGGAGACCGGCACGCCGGCCCACGACGAGGTCGCCGCCGTCTACCACTTCGACACCGTCGCCGGCGTGGGCTTCTCCCCGACCGAGTACGTCGACGTCACCGACCACCTCGAGACGAAGCTCGCGATGCTCGCCGCCCACGACAGCCAGCTGTCCTGGCTGCGCGACCACGACGGCGTCGACATCCTCGAGCGAGCCCGCATCGCCACCGCCTACCGCGGCTTCCAGAGCGGCGTCGACTACGCGGAGGGGTTCGTCCCCTGCCGCACCTGGCTGCGAAACCGCACGACGCGCCTGCTCCCCTGACGTTCAAATCAGCAAAGGACCGATCCCGTGACCACGACGACGAGCTTCTCCTATGAGCTGACCTCGGTCAGCGCCTTCCGGGATCGAGCGGCATGCGAGCGCGTGCGCGCGATCCCCCGCGCCGTGCTGGAGCGCGGCGAGCACCCCAACACGGACTTCCGCATCAGCGTCATCGACGACCCCGCCGCCTTCTACGGCCGCTTCGCCGACGACCTCGTCGGCCGGATCGTGGCGGCGCGCGACGCCGGTGAGCCGTTCGTGGCGATCCTGCCGGTCGGCCCGGTGCCGCAGTTCGCGCTGGCGGCGAGGGCGATCAACGAGCAGCGGATCTCCCTGCGCCACGTGCACACGTTCAACATGGACGAGTACGCCAACGACGAGGGCGTGACTGCGCCGATCACCTGGGAGGGCTCGTTCCAGCGGGCGATGTGGCAGCACTTCTTCGACCGCATCGACCCGGAGCTGCGCCCGCCGGAGACGCAGATCCATTTCCCCACGAGCGCGGCGATCGGCGACTACAGCGCGCGGCTCGAGGAGCTCGGAGGCGCCGACGTCTGCTACGGCGGGATCGGGTGGTCGGGGCACATCGCGTTCTGGGAGCCGCACCTCGGCCATGAGTTCGAGGGCGACCTCGACGCCTATCGCGCCGCCGGGGCGCGGACCGTCGAGTTGCACCCCATGACCGTGATGCAGAACGCCCTGCACTCCTTCGGCGGCGATTGGTCCTGGGTCCCGCCGAAGGCGAACACGATCGGCCCGCGCGAGATCCTCGGCGCAAAGCACCGCTCGTTCTGGCTCGACGGGGATCTCGGCGGCGGCCACTCCTGGCAGCGCTTCATCGCCCGCCTCGTCGCCTACGGGCCCGTGTCGGAGTTCGTCCCCGGCACGATCCTGCAGGAGACGCGAACCGACTACACGCTGCTGGGCAGCGTCGCCGACGACCTCGCGATCGACATGGCCTGAGTGGCGAGGCGGCGGCGATGCGGCTGATCGGACTCGACGTGGGGACGACCGCGGTCAAGGCGATCGCGCTCGACGAGCGCGGGACGGTGCTCGCGCGGGCCGAGCGGCCCTATCCGCTGGCGATGCCGCGACCGGGTTGGGCCGAGCAGGACCCCGAGGACTGGTGGCGTGCGAGCCAGGAGGCGCTCGCCGCGGTCGCCGGCGACGACGAGATCCTCGGCATCGGGCTCTCGGGCCAGATGCACGGGCTCGTCGCGCTCGACGCCGCCGACCAGGTGATCCGGCCGGCGATCCTGTGGAACGACCAGCGCACGGGCGCCCAGTGCGAGGCCATCACCGATCGGGTCGGGGCCGAGCGCCTCGTCGCGCTCACCGGCAACCGCGCCCTCACGGGCTTCACCGCGCCGAAGCTGCTGTGGCTGCGTGAGCACGAGCCCGACGCCTACGCGCGCATCGCCCACGTGATGCTGCCCAAGGACTACGTGCGGCTGCGGCTGACCGGCGAGCGCGCGACCGACGTGGCCGACGCATCGGGGACCCTGCTGCTCGACGTCGCGCAGCGAGGCTGGAGCGACGAGGTGATCGACGCCCTCGAGATCGACGCCGCCTGGCTGCCGCGCCTGCTGGAGTCGCCGGCGCCGTCGGGGACGACCGCGGCCGGCGTCCCGGTCGCCGCGGGTGCCGGGGATCAGGCCGCGGGCGCGCTGGGCGCGGGCGTGTCCCGGCCGGGGCTGCTGTCGGTCGTGCTCGGCACGTCCGGCGTCGTCCTCGCGGCGCGCGACGAGTTCGCCGCCGACCCCGAGGGGCGGGTCCACGCGTTCTGCCACGCGGCGCCTGACCGCTGGCAGGCGATGGGCGTGATGCTCTCGGCGGCCAGCTCGCTGGCGTGGCTGCAGAAGGTCGCGGCGCCGGGCGTCCCGTTCGAAGCGCTGATCGGCGAGGCTGCGGCGTGGGCCCCGGGTGCGGACGGCCTCACCTTCCTCCCCTACCTCGCGGGCGAGCGCACGCCCCATGCCGACCCGGCCGCCCGCGGTGCGCTGACCGGACTGGCGCAGCATCACGACCGCGGCGCGCTGGTGCGCGCGGTGCTGGAGGGCGTCGCGTGCGGGCTGCGGGACTGCGCCGATGTGGTGAGCGGCCTGGACGCCGGGTGCTCGGTCGCGGTGGCTCGAGCCACCGGCGGCGGAGCGCGGAGCACCCTCTGGCTGCAGATCGTCGCGTCGGCGCTGGAGCTGCCGATCGAGCGGCTGGACGTCGAGGAGGGCGCCGCGTTCGGCGCCGCGCTCCTCGGCGGCGTCGCCGGCGGCGTCTGGGAGGACGTCGACGCGGCGATCGCCGCGACCGTGCGGGTCCGCGACGTGATCGAGCCGGAGCCGGCATGGATCGCGCCCCAGCGGGAGCTGCAGGAGCGCTTCCGCGCGCTGTATCCGAAGGTCGGCGCGGGCGGCGCCACGGCCGAGGCGGTCCCGGCGGCGGCTCACGACCACGGTGCGTGAGCCGGGCGTCGCGCGGCGTCTGCGCCTGGTGGAAATCGCGCGGACCCCCGGGCATGGGCGTACAGTCGGGACGTCGGCGCCGGCCGAGTCCCCGGGCGGCGATCTGCAGCAGAGGAGACCCACATGGCGACGGTGTCCCAGCCTGGCGTCCAGCCCGCTCAGCGGACGCAGCTCACGCGCAT
>JAOPZP010000054.1 GCA_025964055.1 Conexibacter sp. | reverse complement strand
GAGCCCACCCGGCTGGCCGGGAGCCGCCCGAACCGCCTGGGGCGCCCGGCGCTCGCCGCCGCGTGGACGTAGACGTCCTCGTAGCCGTCGAGGGCTGCTTGCAGGCCGAAGGCGCGCCGCGCATGCTCGCGGCAGGCGGCGCGGTCGATCTCGTCCAGGCGCCCGAGCGCCGTCGCCATCTCGTGCTCGTCGTCGACGATCCACCCGGTGACGCCGTCGGTGACGACTTCGGGGGCGGCGCCCTCGGCGAAGGCGATGACCGGCGTCCCACAAGCCATCGCCTCGGTCATCACCAGCCCGAACGGCTCGGCCCAGCGGATCGGCATGAGCATCGCGCGCGCCTCGCCGTAGGCCTTCACCTTGTCGGCTCCGCCGAGCTCGCCCACATAGCGCACGCGGTCGCCGTCGATCGCGGGCTCGACCTCGCGGGCGAAGAACTCCTCCTGCCCCGGCTGCACCGGACCCGCCAACACCAGTGCGACCCCGGCCTCGCGCGCCGCCTGGATCGCGCGATGCGGTCCCTTGACCGGCGACATCCTGCCGATCCAGAGCACGTGCTCGCCCGGCGCGGTGCTGAGCTCCCACTCGTCGAAGTCGAGCGGGTTGTGGACGACCGCGGCGTCGTGCAGCGCCGCCGGCGCGTCGTCGAGCTGGGCGTGGCTGATGGCCACGATGGTCCCCTTGTGCGCGTGCTCGCGGTAGAAGCCGAGGGCGTCCTCGTCGAACGGGCCGTGCAGGGTGTGGACGAGGGGCGTGCTGAGCCGGTCGGCCATCGCGAGCGCGGTGAACCCGCAGTGGTCGTGGACGATGTCGAACGCGTCGGGGCCGTGGCGCTCGCGATCGATCGCGGCGAAGACGCGAGCGACGTGGTCGACCTCCCAGCGCGCGCGCTCGATCTCGTCGGGATGGGCGTCCTCGAGCACGGTGCGGACCGTGGCGGTCGACGAGGAGCTCGGCGGCGCGAACAGCGTCACCTCGTGGTCGCGCGCCACCAGGCCGCGGCACAGCAGGCGGATGACCTCCTCGGTTCCGCCGTAGCCCGGTGCGGGGACGGGGATCCAGGGTGGCGCGAGCATGGCGATGCGCATGGGGCGAGGCGGCGTGGGGTTGGCGTGGGCGTCTCGGGTCATGTCCGGCGGGCGCCGGTGCGGAAACCCGGGTCGCGATGCGTCAAGACCGCGGCGGATCGGGCACGGCGGGAAGGCGACCGTGCCCGAGACGACGCACCATCTCCGTTCGACGACGCCGGCCCCCGACGTGGCCGCCGGGCCGGTGGTCTCCCTCACCGACGCGATCGTGCTCAAGGAGGAGGGGGTGTTCCTCATGAGCCTGCGCGACGGCACGATCCCGGTGACCGGGACGCATCCGCTGGGGCTGTACCTCGACGACTGCCGCCACCTGTCGGGGCACGAGCTGCGCGTCGCGGGCGTGATGCCGCGGCTGCTGGTGGCCTCCGCTCCGACCGGCGCCGAGGCGATCTACGAGCTCACCAACCCCGACATCGCCCTGGCCGACGGGCGCGAGCTGCCGCTGCAGACGCTGCAGGTCCGGATCGAGCGCCGGCTGCTGTCGGAAGGTCGGCTGCGCGAGCGCGTGCACGTGCGGCTCCATGGTCGCGAGGCGGTCGACCTCGACCTCGAGCTGGCCCTCGGCGCGGACTTCCGGCCGATGTTCGCCATCCGCGGGATCGTCGACGTGCCGCCGGCGACCGTCGAGCTTGAGCAGGTCGAGGACGGGCTGCGCTTCGCGGCGACGACCTCCGACGACGTGCGGCGCTCCACGACGGTCTTCGTCGACCGGCCGCCGACGGCGGTCGAGGACCGCACCCTGCGCTTCGGGCTGCACCTCGAGCCGGGCGGCAGCGACGATGTGCGGTTGGAGTACATCTTCGGGAGCGGAGGGCCGGACGGGTCACGCTCGGCGTCGGCCGGCGCGGCCGGCGGCGATGGCCTGGGGATCTCGTCGCCGACCCGCGTGCAGACCGACGACGAGCTGTTCAACCGCGTGATCCGCCGTTCGGTGATCGATCTGCGGATGCTGCGCTCGCGGCTGGAGGGCGACGCGTACTTCGCCGCCGGCGTGCCGTGGTTCGCCACGCTGTTCGGGCGCGACAGCCTGATCACCGCGATCGAGACGCTCGGCCTCGTCCCCGACGTCGGCGCCCAGACGCTGCGGGCGCTGGGGGCGCGGCTCGGCCGCCGGGTCGATCCCATCCACGAGGAGGAGCCGGGCAAGGTCCTGCACGAGCTCCGCGTCGGCGAGGTCGCCGCCCGCGACCTGACGCCGCTGACCCGCTACTACGGGACGGTCGACGCGACCCCGCTGTTCCTCTGCCTCGTGGCCGAGCACGCCGACTGGAGCGGCAGCCTGGACCTCTTCCGCGAGCTGCGCGGGGCGGTCGACGCGGCGCTGGGCTGGATCGAGCGCTACGGCGACCACGACGGCGACGGGCTGCTCGACTACCGCGCCGGCACGCCGGACGGCCTGCGCAACCAGGGCTGGAAGGACTCCGAGGACGGCGTCCTGCACGACGACGGCACGCCGATGGAGCCGCCGATCGCCCTGGTGGAGGTGCAGGGCTACGCGATCCGCGGGCTCCGCGGAACGGCGCGCCTGTTGGAGCTGGACGGCGACGGCGCGCGGGCGACCGAGCTGCTCGGGATGGCGGACGCGCTGGAGGAGCGGCTGGAGCGCTTCTGGGTGCCGGACCGCCGGATCTACGGCATGGGCATCGACGGCGAGGGCCGGACCAGCGCGGCGCTGGCCTCCAACCAGGGCCACCTGCTGTGGGGCGAGGTCCTGCACGACGGCCGGGCACGCGACGTGCGCGACGCGCTGATGAGCGACGCCATGTTCTCGGGCTGGGGGCTGCGGACGCTCGGCCGCGGCGAGCAGGCCTACAACCCGGTCGGCTACCACCTCGGGACGGTCTGGCCGCACGACACCGCGATGGCCGCCGTCGGCCTGCGGCGCTATGGGTTCGACCAGGACTTCACGCGGCTCTTCGAAGGGCTGCTGGAGGCCGCGTCGCACACCGACGGCTACAGCCTGCCCGAGCTGTTCGCGGGGTTCGCGAGCGAGGAGTACGAGACGCCGGTCCCCTATCCCGTCGCCTGCCATCCACAGGCCTGGGCCAGCGGCGCGATCCCCTACATGTTGATCAACGGGCTGGGGCTCAAGCCCGACGGCCTGCAGCGCCGCCTGCGCGTGCGCCGGCCGTCGCTGCCCAGCTGGGTCAACCGCGTCGACGTCGAGGGGCTCGCGATCGGCGCCGGCCGCGTCGACCTGCGCTTCGAGCGCACCGGCGCGGGCGACAGCGTCGCGCTCACCGACGCGCGCATCGACGGCGACGTGGACGTCGTGCTCGAGATCCAGCCGGGCCATTGAAAGCGCTCATGGCCGCGGATGGGGCGACCGCGTCACGCCCTTCTCCCTGGGGTCCGCTGCGCCGGCGGGCGTTCCGCGCGCTGTGGATCGCGCAGTTCGCCTCCAACGCGGGCACCTGGACGCAGACGGTGGGCGCCCAGTGGCTCATGGGCGACCTCGGCGGCGGCGCGCTGCCGGTGGCCCTGGTGCAGACCGCCACGACGCTGCCGGTGTTCCTGCTGGTGCTGCCGGCCGGGGCGCTGGGCGACATCGTCGACCGGCGCCGCCTGCTGCTGGTCGGGCAGGCGCTCATGGTCGTCGGCGCGGCCGCCCTGGCGATCCTGACGGCCGCCGACCAGATGACCCGCGTCCTGCTGCTGGGGCTGATCGCGCTGATGGGCGTGGGTCAGGCGCTGTCGGTGCCGTCGTTCCAGGCGATCCAGCCCGAGCTCGTGCCGCGCGAGGAGATCCCGCAGGCCGCGCTGCTCAACGGCGCGAACGCGAACGTGGCCCGGGCGGTCGGGCCGGCGCTCGGCGGCGTGCTGATCGCGGCGGTCGGGCCCGCGGGGACCTTCGCCCTCAACGCCGTGTCGTTCGTGGGCGTGCTGCTGGTCCTGGCCCTGTGGCGGCGGCCTGCCGACGATCGCCCGCTGGGCGCCGAGCACATCCGCGGGGCGCTCCGCGCCGGCGCGCGCTACGTGCGCAGCGCGCCGGCCTTCGGGGCGATCCTCGGCCGGTCGCTCGTGTTCATGCTCTTCGCCAGCGGCCTGTGGGCCCTGCTGCCGGCCGTCGCCCGCGGGCCGCTGCGGCTCGGCCCGGGCGGCTACGGCCTGCTGCTCGGCAGCCTCGGCGCGGGCGCCGTGGCGGGGGCGTTCGTCGTGCCGCGCCTGAGCCGCGGGATGAGCGCGAGCGTGCTGGTCGCCGGCGCGACGCTGGTCTACGCGGGCGGCATGCTCGTCGTCGGGCTCGTCGACTCGGTGCTGCTCGTGGTGGTCGTCCTGCCGGCCGTCGGGCTGGCGTGGATCGCCGTGCAGTCGACGCTCGGCGCGGCGGCGCAGGTCGTGCTTCCCGACTGGGCGCGCGCCCGTGCGCTGGCGTACTTCCAGCTGGTCTTCATGGGAGGGCAGGCGCTCGGCGCGCTCACCTGGGGCGCGCTGGCCGCGGCGACGAGCCTGCGGATCGCGTTCGTCGCGCCCGCGGCGGGCCTGGTCATGGGCGCCGTGCTGGGCTTCCGGCGGCTGGCCCTGCACCGCGACGAGCTCGACGTGCGCGCCGCGCAGCACTGGCCCGAGCCGGTCGTCGGCCACACGCCGCCCGCGGAGGCCGGGCCGGTGCTGGTGACCGTCCAGTGGCCGGTCGCACCGGGGAGCGAGGAGGCGTTCGTGGCGGCGATGGCGCCCGTGGGCCGGTCGCGCCGGCGGACGGGCGCCGCGCTCTGGGGGCTCTTCCAGGACGCGGAGGACCCGACGATGTTCCTGGAGACGTTCACCGTCAAGACCTGGCACGAGCACCTGCGCCAGCACCTCGAGCGCGGCACGGTCATGGACCAGGAGCTCGAGCGCCGGGCGCGCGACCTCCTGCGTCCCGGGGAGGAGCCGCGGGTGCGGCATCTCCTCTCGGTCTACGGACCGTGGCTCAGGACGGCCGCCGACGCCGGCGTCGCCGATGATCCCACCGCCTGAGCGCGGCGCCGCGAGGTCGCCATCGCCGGGCGCTGGGGCCACGGCACGTGGTCGGCGGGCGTGGTCAGGCGGCGGTCGCCCCGCAGGCGGTCGGTGACCGCGCAGAGCACGGCCTCGGCCATCGGACCGAGCGCGTCGAGCGGCTGGTGGCGGTTCTGGCGCACGTCCAGATCGACCTGCGCCATGCCGGCGAGCCCGACCACGTGCCAGGCGTCGATGAGGAGCGCGATGTCGACGGCGTAGCCGAGGGCGAACGGGAGCTGCTCGAGCAGGGCGCGGTGCGCGGCGATCTCGCCGGCCAGCGGCTGGCGCATCTCGGCCAGCTCGGGGAAGAAGGCCTTCAACAGCGGCCGGGCGGTCAGCTCGGTGACGCGGCCGCCGCCCGTCGGCTGCTCGATGCCCGTGTCGAGGCGCAGCGGCCGGCGGTAGAAGGCCTTGGCGAAGGTCACGTCGCCCGGGATGGCGACGGCGCCCGCGAGCGCCGCGGCGAAGTGCGCGCCGAAGCACTCCGAGTCGGCGTCGAGGTAGCAGACCACGTCGCCGCGCAGGACGGTGAGCGCGCGCCACATGGCGTCGCCCTTGCCCTGCACGGGCCCGAACTCCGGGCAGAGCGAGGACTGGTCGTGGACCTCGGCGCCGCCGGCGCGGGCGATGTCGGCGGTGCCGTCGGTCGAGTCGTCGACGACGACGAGCTGGTCGATGACGCCCTGGTCGACCAAGGGCGTCAGGCAGTCGACGATCGTCCCGATCGTCGCCGCCTCGTTGCGCGCGGGCAGGCACACCGAGACCGTGGCCTCCCGCTCGGCCGCGACGCGCTGCGGCGGGAACTGGGAGTGGTGGAACGTCCGGTGCAGCGCCCAGCGACGCGGGGTGGCGCTGATCATGACCCTCCCTCGGGTTTAGCTGTCCTGACGGTGGCGGTAACCGTCAGGGTCGATGAGGCAAACGCGGATCGCGCTGGTCGGTGCCGGCGGTGTCGCCCGGCGCCACGCCGAGGTGCTGGCGGGTCTCGGCGACGTGGCCATCGTCGGCGTCGCCGATCCGGTGGCCGCCGCGGCGGCGTCGCTCGCGCAGGACACCGGGGCAGTCGCCTTCGACGACGTCGCGGCGCTGCTCGACGGCACGGACCCCGACGCGGCCTACGTCTGCGTCCCGCCGTTCGCGCACGGCGAGCCCGAGCGGGCGCTCGTGGAGCGGGCGATCCCGTTCTTCGTGGAGAAGCCGCTGGGCGCCGGCCTGGCGGTCGCCGAGGAGATCGGGGCGGCCGTGGCCGAGCCCGGGCTGCTGACCGCGACGGGCTACCACTGGCGCTACATGGACGGCATGGAGCGGGCGCGCGAGCTGCTGGCGGGGACGCCGGCGCGGATGGCGGTCGGCACGTGGCTGGACCGCGTGCCGCCCGTGGCGTGGTGGACGCGGCGCGACCGCTCCGGAGGCCAGGTCGTGGAGCAGGCGACGCACCTGCTCGACGCGATGCTGCACCTGGTCGGCGACGTGGGGGAGGTGTACGCGGTCGCGTCGTGGGCGCCGCGGGCGCGCTTCCCCGACGCCGACGTGGACGACGTCACCGCGGCCACGCTGCGCTTCGCCGGCGGCGCGATCGGCTCGCTGGCGGCGACGTCGCTGCTGCCGGGCAAGCAGCGCGCGGGTGTCGAGCTGCTCTGCGACGGTGCGCGCCTCGCGCTGAGCGAGACGGGGCTGGTGGTCGCCGACGGCGAGGTCGTCGAGCACGCCGAGGACGCGTGGCTGGCCAAGCGGCGGGTCGACCGCGCGTTCGTCGACGCCGTGCAGGGGCGCGGTGCCGACGTGCGCGCGCCGTACGCGGCGGCGCTGGCCACGCATCGGGTGGCGTGCGCGATCGCGGACTCGGCGCGTGACGGCGCGCCCGTCGTCCTGGCGGTGGGGGCGTGAGGGTGGCGCGCGCGGTCGGGATCGCCGCGGCCGGCGAGGCGGCGCTGCTGGAGGTGGAGCTGCGACCGATGGCGGCCGGGCGGTTTCGCGTCGACACGCGCTACTCGGGCGTCTCGGCCGGCACGGAGCTCACGTTCCTGAAGGGCACGAACCCGGCACTCTCCGGTGGCTGGGACGCGGAGCTCGGCGTCTTCCGCCACGACCGCGCGGGCGCCGCTTACCCGATCGCGCGCCTCGGCTACATGGAGGTCGGCGAGGTGCAGGAGAGCGGGGTCGACGGGGTCGACGAGGGCGCGGTCGTGGCGATGGCCTACGGGCACCGCGACGCCTACGTGGCCGATGCCGGCGAGGACCGCTGGACCGTGCTGCCCGAGTCCCTCGACCCGTTGTTGGGGGTGTTCGTCGCGCACATGGGACCGATCTGCGCCAACGGGCTGCTGCACGCCGCGGCCGAGCGGACGCGCGGCGAGGTCTCGAGCCTTCGGGACGGCGTGCAGGGGCGGCGGGTCCTGGTGTTCGGCGGCGGGACCGTGGGACTGCTGCTGGCGCGGATGGCCCGCCATCACGGCGCCGCCGAGGTCGGCCTGGTGGATCGCACGCCGCAGCGCCTGGCGGCGGCGCGGGCGCTGGGGTGCTGGGCGATCGACGAGACCGACGGGCAACCGTGGCACGCGGTCAAGCAGCGCTGGCGCTCGGCCGACGGGAGCCGCGGGGCCGACGTCGTCTTCCAGTGCCGCGGGCAGGCCGCCGCGCTGGCAGAGGCGCTGCGCTGCCTGCGGCCGCAGGGCTCGGTGATCGACCTCGCGTTCTATCCCGGAGGCGCGCCGGAGCTGCGGCTGGGCGAGGAGTTCCATCACAACGGGCTGACGATCCGGTGTGCGCAGATCGGCCGGGTGCCGGCCGGGCTCGCCGGCACCTGGGATCGGCAGCGGCTGTCGCGCGAGACGATCGCGATGCTGGAGGCGTGCGGCGACGAGATCGGGCGCCACGTCGTGACCGACATGGTGTCCTTCGACGACGGTCCCGCGCTGCTGCACGACATCGCTGCGCGCCGCCGCCACGTCATCCAGGCGGTGCTGGCGTGCTGAGCCGGCCGGCGCGCTCGAGCACGGTGCGGTAGAGGTCCAGGTAGGCGTCGGCCATCGCCTCGGCCGAGAAGCGGTCCTCGGCGGCCTGCCGGCAGGCCGCCGGGTCGATCTCGCCGACGCGGTCCAGCAGCCCGACGAGCTCCTCGGGCCGGTCGGCCAGGAAGCCGGTCACCCCGTGCTCGATCAGCGTGGGAAGCGCGCCACGACGGAGGCCCACGACCGGCGTGCCGCAGGCCAGCGCCTCGACGACGGCGGTCGCGCCGGGCTCGTCCCAGCGCACGGGGGAGAGCAGCGCGCGCGCCCGGCCGAGGATGTCGAGCTTCCGTGCACCAGTGAGCGTTCCGACCCACCGGATCCGGTCGCCGTCTTCCAGCGGCCGGACGCGATCGAGGTAGAAGCGGACGTCGTCGTCGGTCGCCAGGCCGGAGCGCGGGTCCTGGAGGCCGTCGTCCAGCGCGGCGGCGTCGGGCGCGCCCGCCACCGGTCCGGCGAGATCGAGGCGCCACCCACCCTGGCGGCAGGCCTCGGCGGCCAGGTCCTGGCCCTTGATCTCGGCCATGCGCCCCAGGACCAGGAAGGCGTCGCCCTTGGCCGGCTGGAACGGGACCGCGGCGGTGTCGACCGCCAGCGGCACCGCGCCGAGCGTCTGGCGCCGGAGGTTCTCGGGGGCGCGTTCGAGCTGGGCCTCCGAGACGCCGTTGAAGGCGATGCGCCCGGCGCCGTCGAACCGCGTGTAGAAGTCCGGGTGCTTGCGCAGGTCCCAGTGGAGCGTCTGCAGCGCCGGCGGCGCCGCGCTGCCCATGGCCGCCAGGACGCTGGGGCCGACGACCTCGAGGTGGTCGTGCCCGAGGTCGACCCCGTCGCCGCGCTCGCGCAGCGCCTCGACGACGCGGAGCATGTGGGCGTGCGCGATGCCCATCATCCGGTTGTACGGGCCGGCGATGTGTCGGAACATCGGCCGAGGCATGGTCTCGACGAGCTCGTCGACCTCCAGCGACGAGCCGGCCGTGGCGCACAGGATCACGCGCACGCCGCGCCGTCGCAGCGGCGGCACGAGCGTGGCGATGACGTTCTCGATGCCGCCGTAGCCGCCGGGCGGCACGGTCAGCCACGGGCCGGCGTTGACGAGGACGGTGGGCGGCATGGTCAGGCGACCGGCGCGCGAAGGCCGGCGGCGACGGCCTCCAGGACGCCCGCGCCGTAGCGCCCGGCCGCGATGGTGATGTTGGGGTGGATGGTCGCGTCGTCGGCCAGCGCCGGGTCGGCGCCGATCGCGTTGGCGACCAGCCACAGCGCGC
Organism: Conexibacter sp.; assembly: GCA_025964055.1. GTDB lineage: Bacteria > Actinomycetota > Thermoleophilia > Solirubrobacterales > Solirubrobacteraceae > Baekduia. The sequence continues at coordinate 807 of JAOPZP010000054.1, read as the reverse complement.
CGACGGCCGGCGCGACGGCGAGGTCCTCGCGCGAGTCGCCGATGGCCAGGCACTGCGCTGCGTCGTAGCCGCGGGCGCGCCGGTGCTCGGCCACGCCGGCCGCCTTGGAGGTCCCGCGCGGGAGGAGGTGGTAGACCCGCACCCCCGGCGCGGCCAGGCCGTTGTCGAGCAGGCGGAGGTCGCCGTGGCCGTGCTCGGCCAGGACCTGGTCGGCCTCCTCGACGTCGACCGCGCCGCGGAAGAGATACGAGACCTCGCGCTCGCGGTGCCACGGGGCGTGGGGTCGGAGGCGCCCCGCGAACTGCCGGCGCAGCAGGGCCGGCGCGCCGCTCGCGGCGATCTGCTCGAACACCGTCCCGTCACGGGCGGAGGGCCGCATCGCTCCGGTCAGCCACCGGGTCGCGCCGTCGACCACGACGCAGCCGCCGAGCTCGCCGACGTAGGACGCAAGGCCGAGCCGGCGCGCCTCCGGGGCGAGACGCCGCCGCGACCGGCCGGACATCAGCACGACCTCGACCCCGCCGGCTCGGCAGGCCGCCAGCGCAGCGAGCCCCGCGGGCGACGGACCATCCGGACCGAGGAACGTCCCATCGAGGTCCAGGTAGCAGGCCCGCATGGTGGAGCCGTGCCCGGAGTGGGTGGCGCGGCATGCGCCAGTTGCGGTTCGCCGGCGCCGAGGTCACCGGACCGCTAGACTTGTTGTACAGGTCGGGCGTCCGCTCGGCCACCGCAGTGTCCCGCGTTTCCGCAGTCGTTGCCTCGCAGCACCCTCCGCGTTCGCAGTGCACATGTCTTGGAGGGAACCCG
>JAOPZP010000030.1 GCA_025964055.1 Conexibacter sp. | reverse complement strand
GCAGTGCCACTGCAGGAAGGGGACTGTCCCCTCAGGTGAGGAAGGGGCGGAAGCCGGGTGCGGTCAGGGGCCAGGGGCGGGCCAGCTCGATCGCGTGGGCGAGGCCGAGGGCGAGGCCGTCGCGGCGGCGGGGTGCGATGAGCTGCATCCCGAAGGGCACGCCGTCGGGATCGTGGCCCCAGGGCACCGACACGGCGGGGTGGCCGGTCATGTTGAGGTCGGCGCAGTTCAGCGCGACGAGCGGATCGCCGGCGCGCTCGCCCGCGTGGTCGGGCAGCGGGCCCTCGGCCGGCCAAGACGTCGCGTTGGTGGTCGGCGTGAGCAGGACCGCGTCGTCGCCCAGCAGCGCGTCCAGCCGCGCGCACTGCGCGAAGCGCCGGCGCTCGGCCGCCACGTAGTCGAAGGCCCCGACCTGCGCGCCGATGTCGAGCTGCAGCTTCAGCGACGGCTCCGCCTCGTCCCAGCGGTCGCGCAGGTCCGCCAGCGACTCGGCCAGCTGCACGCAGGCGATCATCGCCCACCACAACGCGGTCAGCGGGTCGACCGGCTCGTCGACGACCTCCAGCGGCAGCCCGAGCGTGTCGGCGACCAGCGCGCACGCGTCGTCGAAGCCCGCGGCGATCGGCGCGTCGACCGCGCCCGGCCCACGCAGCGACGGGCACGCCAGCACGCGCCGCGGCAGCGCCGGGACCAGGTCGACCGAGTCCACGGACAGCAGGTCGCCGGGCACCGGGCCGACGACGACCGAGGCCTCCAGCAGCACGTCGGCCACGCTCGAGCCCGCGCAGCCCATCGTCGAGAAGTCCATCCACCGCGGGATCACGTTGCGCCCGATCGCGCCGTTGGTGGGCTTGTAGCCCACCAGGCCCGACAGCGACGCCGGACCGCGCACCGAGCCGCCGCCGTCGCTGGTCGTCGCCAGCGGCACCATGCCCGCGGCCAGCGCCGCGGCCGACCCGCCGCTGGAGCCGCCCGGCGAGCGCTCGAGGCTCCACGGGCTGCGGGTCGTGCCGAAGACCAGGTTGGTGGTGAACGCCGTGTGCCCGAACGCCGGGACGTTCGAGCGCCCGACGACGATCGCGCCCGCGGCCCGCAGCCGCGCCACGGCCGCGTCGTCCACGACGTCGGGCGCGCGGTCGGCGAACCACGGCGACCCATACGTCGTGACCATCCCCGCGCACGAGGCGAGGTCCTTGACCAGCAGCGGCAGCCCGGCCAGCGGGCCCGTCCGGGGAGCGCTCGACGCCTCCACCAGCGCCTCCTCGGCGCGCAGCGCCACCACGGCGTTGAGCGGTCCGTCGAGCGCCTCGATCCGTGCCAGCGCCTCGGCGACCAGCTCCCGCGGCGAGACCTCTCCACGAGACACGGATGCCGCGAGGGCGGCGCGCGCACCGCGGCTGGGCAGGTCCGGCGGGATGGCCTCCATGGCGCGGCACCCTAGAGGCAGCCGGCCCCGGGCGCCGCCGGTCAGGCTCGGCGGCCCACCACCAGCAGGTACTGGAACTCCCACCGCGCGCGGCCGCCCGGCTCAGCGAGGTTCGTGCGCTCGGCGTGGGCGAGGAAGTCGGCCTCCAGCGCCGCCCGCCGCTCCGGGTCGTCCGCCGTCCGCGCGTAGGCGACGAGCGTCGGCCCGAAGTTCTCGCGGTAGTAGGACACCAGGTCGCTCGGCGCGGCGAACTGCTCGACCGGCTGCACGCGCTCCTCGAACCGCAGGTCGGTCACGCGGTCGCCGAACAGCTCGCGCACATGGTCCGGCAGGCCCCAGGCGACGGGCGGGACGAACCCGGGCGGGGGCGGCGGCATGTACGGCGCCATCATCAGGAAGAACTGCCCGATCGTGCCCTGCGGCGTCCAGTTGGTCATCGCGATCGTGCCGCCCGGGCGCACCACGCGCATCAGCTCGTCGGCCACGACCTGGTGGCGCGGGGCGAACATCGCGCCGAAGGACGACAGCACGACGTCGAACGACGCGTCGGCGAACGGCAGCGCCTCGGCGTCGGCCTCGACCCACTCCAGCTCGACGCCGGCGGCCGACGCCGTCGCGCGGCCCGTCTCGAACAGCTCCGGCGTGAGGTCGGAGGCGACGACCGACGCGCCGGTCAGCGCCGCGGGGATCGAGGTCGCGCCCGAGCCGGCGGCGACGTCGAGCACCCGCTGGCCGGCGTGCACGCCGGCGGCCGCGGCCAGCGCCGGCCCCACGTCGCCGATCGTCTCGGCGGCGATCCTCGGGAAGTCGCCCGAGGCCCACATCGCGCGGTGGCGGGCCTTGAGGTCGCGGTCGTCGGTGGCGGCTGAGTCGGTCACCGGCCGACCCTACGCCACGTGCCGCGCGCCGGCCAGCGGTCGCGCGGGTTCCGTCCGCGCCTCGCTGCTAGGTTGAGGGGAGACCACCACCCACCTTTAACCCGGTCCCGTGAGGCCAGGAAGGCGGAAGCACTGATGGACCATGAGAAGGTCGTCCTGGACGAGGACGACATGCGTCGCACCCTGGTGCGCATCGCCCACGAGATCGTGGAGCGCAACGACGGGGCCGACGGGGCCAATTCCCTCGCCGTCGTGGGGATCCACCGCCGCGGAGCCATCCTGGCCCGCCGGATCCACGCCCTGCTCGGCGACCTGCTCGAGCGCGAGGTCCCGATCGGCGACCTCGACATCGCCTTCTACCGCGACGACGTCGGCCGCCGGGGCGGGTGGGATCGGAATCCGACCGTGCACGCCTCGCACGTCGACTTCCCGCTCGACGGCCTGACCGTCGTGCTCGTCGACGACGTCCTGTTCACCGGACGTACCGTGCGCAGCGCCATCGAGGCGCTCTTCGCCTACGGCCGGCCGGCCAAGGTGCAGCTCGCGGTGCTGGCCGACCGCGGCCACCGCGAGCTCCCGATCCGTCCCGACTACGTCGGCAAGAACCTGCCGACCTCGCGCGCCGAGCGCGTCAACGTCCGCGTCGAGGAGCTCGACGGGGTCGACGAGGTCCGCATCGCGGCGCTCTCCGAGGCGATCGCATGAAGCATCTTCTCTCCATCGAGGACCTCGATCGTGCCGCGATCGAGCGCATCTGCGACCGCGCCGCCTCGTTCTCCGAGATCGCCGACCGCGAGATCAAGAAGGTCCCGGCGCTGCGCGGCCGGACCGTCCTGAACCTCTTCTACGAGGCATCCACCCGCACCCGCTCCTCGTTCGAGCTGGCCGCCAAGCGGCTCAGCGCCGACGTCGTGAACTTCAGCGCGTCGGGCTCGAGCGTGGAGAAGGGCGAGTCGCTCAAGGACACCGTGTTGACCCTCGGCGCCCACAAGCCCGACGCGATCGTCATCCGCACGCCGTGGGCCGGCGCCGCCGAGCTGGTCTCCCGGTGGACGCCGGCGGCCATCGTCAACGCCGGCGACGGCAAGCACGAGCACCCGACCCAGGCGCTCCTGGACGTCCACACGCTGCGGCAGCGCCTCGGCGGCCTGGACGGCCTCAACGTCTGGATCGTCGGCGACGTCCTGCACTCCCGCGTCGCGCGCTCCGACATCCTGGCCTTCCAGAAGATGGGCGCCAAGGTGACGCTGGCCGGCCCGCCGACGCTGATCCCGCGCGGCATCGAGGCCCTGGGCTGCGAGGTCCGGTACACGCTCGACGACCTCGGCCAGGCCGACGTCGTCTACGCGCTGCGGATGCAGAACGAGCGCATGGACGAGAGCTGGGTCCCGTCGCTGCGCGAGTACGCGCACTGGTACCAGGTCAACGGCCGCCGTCTCGGACCCGAGCAGGTGCTCATGCACCCCGGGCCCGTCAACCGCGGCGTGGAGCTGAGCGCCGAGGTCGTCGACTCGCCCCAGGCCGTCATCACCGCCCAGGTCGCCGCCGGCGTCGTCGTCCGGATGGCCGTGCTGTTCGAGGTCCTCGCCACGGCCCAGACCCCCGCACCGACGTTCCAAGGAGTCCCCGCCTGATGTCCGCCCCGCTGCTCGTCCAGGCTCCGGCGGCCGCCGCCGACCTGCTGATCTGGGACGCGCACGTGCTCGACCCGCGCTCGGGGATCGACGGCCGCCACGACGTGCTGATCCGCGCGGGGGAGATCGCCGAGATCGCGCCGGCCGGCACGCTCACGGCGCCCGAGGGCACCGAGACGATCGAGGCCGCCGGCCGCCATCTGTTCCCGGCGTTCGTCGACCCGCACGTCCACCTTCGCGTGCCGGGCCAGGAGCACAAGGAGGACCTCGAGTCCGGCACCCGCGCCGCGGCCGCCGGCGGGTTCTGCGCCGTCCTGGCGATGCCCAACACCGACCCGGTCGTCGACTCCGCGCCGCTGCTGCGCTCGCTGCGCGACACGGCGGCCACCGACGCCCGCATCCCGGTCGGCTTCGTCGGAGCCATCACGCGCGGCCTCAACGGCACCGAGATGACCGAGATGGCCGAGCTGCGCGCCGAGGGGGCCGCCGGCTTCACCGACGACGGCCGCCCGGTGGTCAGCGCCGGCATGCTGCGCAAGGCGCTGCAGTACCAGCGCCTGTGCGGCGGCGTCATCGCGCTGCACGAGGAGGACCCGTCGCTGAGCGGCAAGGGCGCGATGCACGAGGGCGAGGTCAGCGCCCAGCTCGGCGTCACCGGCATCCCGTCGATCAGCGAGGCCACGATGGTCGCGCGCGACGCGATGATCGCCGGAGAGGATCCCGCCCGCCCCGGCCGGATCCACATCCAGCACCTCAGCGCGAGGGAATCGGTGCACGCCGTCGCCCACGCCAAGGCCCGCGGCGTCCACATCACGTGCGAGGTCTCGCCACACCACCTCTGCCTCACCCACGAGGCCGTGCGGACCTTCGACACGCGGATGAAGATGAACCCGCCGCTGCGCGAGGAGGCCGACCGCCAGGCGCTCATCGAGGGCCTGCGCTCCGGCGTGATCGACTGCATCGCCACCGACCACGCCCCGCACGCGCGCGACGAGAAGGAGGTCCCGTTCGAGCAGGCGCCGATGGGCACGACCGGGTTGGAGACCGCGTTCGCCGCCGTGTACACCAACCTCGTCCTGACCGGCGAGCTGCCGCTCGCCCTGGTCGTGCAGCGCCTCAGCGACGGCGCCGCGCTCTTCGACCTGCCGACGCCGTCGATCGCCACCGGCGAGCAGGCCAACGTGACGCTCGTCGACCTCGAGCGCGAGTGGACCGTCGGCGACGGCGGCTACGAGTCGCGCTCGGCCAACTGCTGCTTC
>JAOPZP010000027.1 GCA_025964055.1 Conexibacter sp. | reverse complement strand
GAGTCGGCGACAGCATCCTGCACCTGCCCCACGCGATCGAGCTCGAGGCAGAGTCGCTCGGCGGCGGGATCGCGCTGCGCCAGCTGCCGCCGTTCGAGGTCGACGCCGAGTCCGGCCAGGTCGTCGGCACGATCGGCGGCCTGGACATGCTCGCCGACGCGATGCGCGCGTTGGCCGAGCTGCTCGGCGGCCGCTCGGTCGCGATGGCGCAGTACCAGACGGTCACGCCCGACGTGTCGCTGACGGTCACCGCGCGCTACGGCGAGGCGGTGCTCGTGACGCTCGGCGACGCCGAGTGGGAGCTGCCGGACCGCTGAACGCGCGGGCGGGCGCGGGCGCGCTCAGCGCAGCTGCGCCGAGGACAGCCCGAGCAGCTGGCGCGCGACGATGAGCAGCTGGATCTGCTGGGTGCCCTCGAAGATGTCGAGGATCTTGGCGTCGCGCGCCCACTTCTCCAGCAGCAGGTCCTCGCCGTAGCCGAGCGCGCCGCCGAGGCGCACGCAGCGCAGCGCGACGTCGACGCAGGTCCGGCCCGCCTTGGCCTTGGCCATCGAGGCCTGCAGCGAGTTGGGCTTGCCGTTGTCGGCCATCCAGGCCGCCTGCAGCGTGAGGAGGTAGGCCGCCTCGTAGTCGGCGTCCATCGCCAGGTACTCGGCGGCCGCTGCGGTCTGGAGCGCGGCCGGGCGGTCCCAGTCGACCTCGACGCCCGCGTCGCCCAGCAGCCGGCGTGTCTCCTCCAGGCACGCGCGCGTCAGCCCGACGGCCATCGCCGCCACCAGCGGCCGTGTGTTGTCGAAGGTCTGCATCGCGCCGGCGAAGCCGTTGGTGACCTCGATGCCGGGCGGCCCCAGCAGGTCCTCGCGCGGGACGCGGCAGTCCTCCAGCCGGAACGCCGCGGTGTCGGAGGCGCGGATGCCCAGCTTGTGCTCGAGGCGGTCGAGCACCAGCCCCGGGTTGCTGCGCTCGACGACGAACGACTTGATCGCCGCGCGGCCCTGGGCGCGGTCCAGCGTCGCCCAGACGACGATCAGGTCGGCGCGCTCGCCCGCCGTGACGTAGATCTTCTCGCCGTTGAGGACGTACTCGTCGCCGTCGAGCACCGCGGTCGTGCGGATCGCCGCGGAGTCCGAGCCCGCCTCGGGCTCGGTGATCGCCATGGCCGCCCAGCGGCCGGCGTAGCGCTCCCGCTGCGCGTCATCGGCGACCGCGGCGATCGCGGAGTTCCCGAGGCCCTGGCGCGGGACCGAGAGCAGCAGGCCGACGTCGCCGCGGCAGAGCTCCATGACGCTCAGCGCCGTCGAGAGGTTCGAGCCGTTGCGGTTGCCCTGGGGACCTTCGCGGTCGGCCGAGCGGTGCACGCCGGTCGCGCCCGCGCCGCCGAGGTCGCTGCCGTCGTTCATCCCGTCGATGACGGCGGCGAGCATGTCGAGCTCCTTGGGCCGCGCGTGCTCGTCGCGGTCGTACTTGCGCGAGATCGGCCGGAAGACCTCGTCGGCGACCTGCCGCGCCTGGGCGACGAGCGGGCCGAGCTTGCGGGGGACCTCCAGGTCGATCATGCGAGCAGGACGCCTTCCATCAGCCCGACCGCTCGCAGGTCGCGGTACCAGCGCTCGACCGGGTGCTCGCAGACGTAGCCGTGGCCCCCGAGCAGCTGCACGCCCTCGGAGCCGATCCGCGCGCCGTGCCGGTCGCACAGCGAACGGGCCAGCGCGGCCTCGCGGGCGAAGTCCCGGCCGGCGTCGGCCCGCGCGGCGGCGCGCAGCGTCACGAGCCGCAGGCCCTCCAGCTCGATCGCGATGTCGCTGATCGAGAACGCGACCGCCTGCCGGTGGCTGATGGGCTCCCCGAAGGCGACCCGCTCGTTGACGTAGGGGATGACGTGGTCGAGCACCGCCCGGGCGACGCCGACGCCGATCGCCGCCCACACGATCCGGCTGCGCGCGACGCACTCGGCGAAGACCGCCGGATCGCCGGCGCCGAGCAGCGCGTCGCGCCCGACGCGGACGTCCTCGAGCATCACGCGCCCCGAGGCGGCGCCGCGCAGGCCCATCGCGGGGTCGGGCGCGACGTGCACGCCGCCGGCCGCCGGCTCGACGAGGAAGAGCGCGGGACGCCCGTCGTCCGCGCGCGCGCCGACGATCAGCAGCTCGGCGTCGGCCGCCCGCGGGACGAGCGCCTTGACGCCCGACAGCACGTAGCCGCCGGCGACGGGGCGCGCGGTGGTCTGCAGGTGGGCGGGGTCGAACAGCGCGCGCGGCTCGGCGATCGCCAGCGCCGCAGCGGGGACGTCCTCGCCGACGAGCGCGGGCAGGTAGGTCGACTGCTGGTCGGCGTCACCCCAGAGGGCCAGCGCCGTCGCCACGGCGGCGGGCGCGAGGGCGCCGACGGCCAGGCCCGCGTCGCCGTGGGCCAGCGCCTCGGCGGCCAGCACGGCGGTCACGGCCGAGCGCTCGCTGACGGCGCCGCCGAGCTCCTCGGGTACGCCGAGCATCGTCAGGCCCAGCTCGTCGGCCTCCCGGAAGGTCGCCCGCAGCGGCTCGCGCTCGGCCTGCGCGGCGTTGGGCCGCAGCTGCTCGGCGGCGAAGGCGCGCCAGGCCTCGACGAGCATCTCCTGCTCGTCGCTCGGCGTGAGGTCGAAGAGGCCGCCGGCGGTCGTCCGGGGCCGGACGGGGGCCGAGCGCCGGGTCGCCGCCGAGAACGTCCGCCCCGCGCGCCCCGCGACGCGGAAGCCGTCCCGCGTCGCGCGGTACAGCACGCGCTCGGTGGGTCCTCGCACGCCGAGGCGGTCGACCACGTCGGAGCCCGCGAGGCGGTTCAGGGCGCGCAGGCCCAGCCCCATGCTGCGCTCCGCGGCCGTCATCGGCGGCGACGCTCGATCGGGGTCGTGGCATGGGTGTGACGGTCCGCGGCCGGCATGGCGGCGCACCGTAAACTGAACGTCGGCGTCTTGTCAACAGGCCGTCGTCGTTCAGACGACCCGTTCGGGTGCCTACGGCCGGAGCCGGACCGGCAAGGTCTTGAGCTGGTTGATGAACGGCGACTCGGCGAACTCGGGCCGGCCGTTCAGCTCCATCGCCGGGTAGCGCGCGAGCGTCTCCTCCAGCAGGATCTGCAGCTCCAGCCGCGCCAGCGCGGTGCCGAGGCAGAAGTGGCGCCCGCCGGCGCCGAAGGCCTGGTGCTCGGGATTGCGCCGGACGTCGAAGTGGTCGGGATCCTCGTAGCGGCTCTCGTCGCGGTTGGACGACACGTACCACATGACCACCTTGTCGCCCTCACGGATCTGGGCGCCGTTGAGCTCGACGTCGCGCGTCGCCGTGCGGCGGAAGTGGGCGAAGGCGGGGAACATGCGCAGCGCCTCCTCGACCGCCCCCGGGATCAGCGACGGGTCGTCGAGGACCAGCTGCCGCTGCTCGGGGTCTTCGAGCAGCGCGCGCATCCCGCTGCAGAACGTGGCCTTGGTGCTGTCGTTGCCGGCGGCCACGAGGAGGAAGAACCCCATGACGATCTCGTGCTCCTCGAGCTTCTCGCCGTCGATGTCGGCGTGGACGAGGACGCTCATCAGGTCGTCGGTCGGGTTCTCGCGACGCTCGGCGATCAGCGCGCTGCAGCGCGCGAAGATCTCCGGCACGTCGCGCTCCATGACGGTCTGCACGCCCTCGGGGTTGAGGTCGGGATCGCCGGCCCCCAGCGTCGTGTTCATCAGCCGCGCCCAGATCTCGTCGTCCTCGGGCGCGGTGCCCATGAAGCTGCCGATGACGCGGGCGACGACGGGCTGCGCGACGTCGGTGACCAGGTCGCAGGTCTCGCGCCCCTCCAGGCGATCGAGGACGCCGCGCGTGATCTCGCGGATGGCCGGCTCGTGCTCGGCGATGCGCTTGGGCGTGAACCCGCGCTGGAACAGCGCTTTGAGGCGGTCGTGCTTGGGCGGGTCCATCCCGATGAACATGGCCTGCCCGAGCTCGAGCGGCAGGATCGCGTCGGTCAGCGCCGTGAAGCCGGTCGCCGACGAGTAGGTCTGCCAGTCGCGGCTGACGGCGTGGACGTCGTCGGCGGTGGTCACCGACCAGAAGCCCGCCTCCTCCGGGTACTCGCTCATCTTGGAGCTCCAGTGCACCGGGCACTCGCCCCGCAGGCGCTTGAACAGCTCGTGCGGCGGACCGTCGGGCCACTGCTCGCGCTCGGCGACGAGGGTCTCTTCCAGCGGAACGGGATCGGCGGACATCTCTGACCTCAGGCTCGGGACCGACGGACGCCTTGACACTATGTCAAACGGCGCTCGAACTCCAGCTCTGGGCCGTCGATCTCGTCGATGTGCTCGCCGGTGCGTGCGAAGCCGGCGGAGGCCGTGAGCGCGAGGGACGCGGCGTTGTCGGGGCTGATCGAGGCGCGGGCCGTGCGCGCGCCGTTGGCGCGGGCGTAGTCGAGCAGCGCGGCGAGGGTCGCGCGGGCGTAGCCGCGGCGCCGGTGGGCGCGGACGACCTCGTAGCCGACCTCGACGATGCCGTCCGCATCGGGCGGCCCGTGGAAGCCGGCGTGGCCGACGACGATGTCCGCGGGGCGCACGAGGATCGCGCGGATGAGCCACGGTGCCTGGTCGGGCTCGCCGATGAGCTGCCCCAGCCGCAGCGACCAGAGCCACGTGTCGGCGATGAACTCCTCCGGCAGGTCGTGGCCCAGGGCCTGACTCGCGCGGGCCAGGTCGCGGGCGACGAGCGGTTCGAGCACGTCGGCGGCCATGACGGGGAGCTCGACCGTGACGGGCGGGTGGGCGGTGGACATGACCCGGCATGTTCGCCGCTGCGGGCGCCGTCGTCGAGTCCCACGGGACCGCGCTGGCGCCGCGATCCCGGCAGGATGGGAAGCCGATGGCCGCCGCGCGCAATCTCGTCAACCTCAAGGACGTCGACAAGGGCTACGGGAGCCGGTCGGTGCTGCGGGACATCACCCTGGGGATCTCGGCCGGCGACCGGATCGGCGTCGTCGGGCGCAACGGCGACGGCAAGTCGACGCTGCTGCAGCTCGTCGCGGGCATCGAGACCGCGGACGCCGGCGCGATCACGCGGGCGGGCGACCTCGGGCTGGCGATGCTCGGGCAGGGCGACGACCTCGACGACGCCCGCACGATCCGCGAGGAGCTGATCGGCGGCCGCGCCGACCACGAGTGGGCCGGCGACGCGACGTTCCGCTCGGTGCTCGACGGACTGCTGGGCGGCGTGGCGATGGCGCGGTTCCCGCAGGGGCTGGACACGCCGATCGCGCCGCTGTCGGGCGGCGAGCGCCGGCGCATCGCGCTGGCCCAGCTGCTGCTCGACGGTCCCGAGCTACTGCTGCTCGACGAGCCCACCAACCACCTCGACGTCGAGGGCGTCGACTGGCTCGCCCGCCACCTGGCGGCGCGCCGCGGCTCGATGCTCGTGGTGACCCACGATCGCTGGTTCCTGGACGCGGTCTCGACGCTGACGTGGGAGGTCGCCGACGGCGCCGTGCACCAGTACGAGGGCGGCTACGCGGCCTATGTGCTGGCGCGCGCCGAGCGCGACCGGCAGGCCTCGGCGCGCGAGGACCGCCGCCAGCAGCTCATGCGCAAGGAGCTGGCGTGGTTGCGCCGCGGGCCGCCGGCGCGCACGGCCAAGCCGAAGTTCCGCATCGAGGCGGCCAACGCGCTGATCGCCGACGAGCCCGAGGTGCGCGACCGCGCCGAGCTGCTGCGCTTCGCGACCTCGCGGCTGGGCGACAAGGTGCTCGACGCCGTGGACGTCTCGGTCAGCTACGACGACCAGCCGGTGCTCAAGAAGGTCACCTGGCGCCTGGGACCGGGCGACCGCGTCGCGTTGGTGGGCATCAACGGCTCGGGCAAGTCGTCGCTGGTCAACCTGCTCAGCGGCGACCTGCAGCCGACCAGCGGCGAGGTCGACCGCGGTGCGACCGTCCGGGTCGCCCACCTGTCGCAGGACACCGCGGAGATCCCCGGTCACCTGCGGGTGCTGGAGGCGCTGGAGTCCGTGCGCGGGCGCGCCACGCTCAGCACCGGCGAGGAGATCACCGCCGGCATGCTCTGCGACCGCTTCGGCTTCCGCGGCGACCGTGCGCGGACGCTGGTGCGCGACCTCTCCGGCGGCGAGCGGCGGCGGCTGCAGCTGATGCGGCTGCTGATGGAGGAGCCCAACGTGCTGCTGCTCGACGAGCCGACCAACGACCTGGACATCGACACGCTCACGGCACTCGAGGACCTCCTCGACGGCTGGCCCGGGACGCTGGTGGTGGTCAGCCACGATCGCTACTTCGTGGAGCGCGTGACCGACGACGTCTTCGCCCTGACCGGCGACGGCGGCATCCGCCACCTGCCGGGCGGCATCGAGCAGTACGTCGAGCTGCGGCATGCGGCGGCGGCCGAGGCCGCGGCGGTGGGCGCGGGCGGTGGCGCCGGTGGCGCCGTCGCCAAGTCCCCGCCCTCGGGCGCCGTGGTGCGCGCGGCCCGCAAGGAGGTGGCGCGCCTGGAGCGGGCCCTCGACAAGCTGGCCGACCGCGAGACCGCCCTCCACGAGGACATGGCCGCCAGCGCCACCGACCACACGCGCCTGCGCGAGCTGCAGGCCGAGCTCACCACGCTGCTGACCGAGCGCGAGACGCTCGAAGCGGCGTGGCTGGAGACCTCCGAGGCGCTCGAGGGGTGACGCGACGCGAACGCGCCGACCGGTAGCCCGGCCGGCGCGTCATGCGTTCGTCGCTCAGCGGTCGGGCTGCTGGGGCCCGACCACGGCGCCATGGCTGTCGAGCCACTGAAGCGTGCCGCTGACGGGCGCGGGCGGTGCCGGAATACGCGCAGGCCCTTCGAAGCCGGCAGGCGCATCCATCATGCGGGACGGGGCGATCTGAGGGATGACCAACTCATAGAAGTTGGACGCCACGGCAACCTCCACCGGCTTGCCGTCCTTCGGGGTGAACCGCACGCCGGAGACGCCGTCGGGCACGAGGCCCGTATACGTCGTCTCTCCTTTCGTGGCCGAGGCCGTGGAACCCCCGACGCCCGTGGTGCTCAGCGACGGCGCCGGACCGCACGTGATCTCCTCACCGTTGGTGAAGCACAGCTGATCGGTCGCCGTCGCGGACGGCCCGGTCTGCACCGACTTGGCCGGGACGAGGGCCCAGCCGGCCTTCAGGGACCGGATGGCGTCGACCTGGACGCCATCGACCTGGTCGCCCACCACGCCCCTCAGGAGCGGCGCGACCTGTGCCCTGTCGTCGGCGGTCTGCGGCCGGCGCAGCACCGACAGCTCGCCGCGGGCCGCAGCCGTCACCGGCGACGAGTCGACGTGCACCGGGCGATCGACGCCGGGGCGCCCGACCGTCGGGTTCCACGGCTGTGTGATGGCCAGCGCCGGGCCCGCGACGATCAGCGTCGCGAGTCCCGCGATGACGCCTCGACGCGAGGCCCGCGAGAGCCACGTGGGCCGTGGCCTCGCAGTAGGGCTGGGCGCCACCTGCACCGCTCGGAGCTGGTCTCCGAAGTGGTCGAGAAAGTCAGACATCAATGCCTCCAATGGCGGTTCGTAGACGAGATTTCGCCCTGCTGACGCGCTTGCGCAGCACGGCTTCGGAGCAGCTCAGGCGCTGCGCCATGTTCGGGTAGGGCTCCTCGTCGACCACGTGGGCCTGAAACGCTTCCCATTCGGTCTCCGAGAGGACGTCGATCATCTGCTCGGTGAGATCGCCGGCTGCGGCGATCTCAGCGACACGCTCGATGTCTGCGTCGTCGAGCACGAGCGGCTCGAGGCCGAGGCGCTGGCGCGCGGCCGCCTCGACCTTCCCGCGCCGGACGCTGTCGATGAGCAGGTTCTTCGCGACGAGGAACAACCAAGCGACCGGCGCCGGCGGCAAGGGCTTCGTACGGTCCAGCGTCACCTCCAGAGCGGTGGCGAACGCTTCGGCCATGAGGTCCACGCCCGCCTC
>JAOPZP010000001.1 GCA_025964055.1 Conexibacter sp. | reverse complement strand
TCGAGCCACGGGGCGGCGCCGGCGGCGGTGAAGACGACGGGCGTCAGCTCGACGCCCTCCAGGGCCGCGGCCTCCAGCCGGTCGCGCCGCTCGCGCCACGGGCGCTCCATGAGCACCTCGTCGCCGGCGGCGAGCAGGTCGAAGGCGATGAACCGCGCCGGCGTCTCGGTCGCCAGGCGGTCGATGCGCGACTTGGCCGGGTGGATCCGCTGACCCAGCGTGTCGAAGGAGGCGGCGACGATCTCGCCGTCGAGCACGTAGCGCCCGGCCGGGAACGCGGCGAGCACCTCGGGGAAGTAGCGCCCGAGCGGCTTGCCGTTGCGCGACTGCAGGTACACGTCGTGGCCGTCGACGAACGCGATGGCGCGGAAGCCGTCCCACTTGGGCTCGTAGGCCCAGTCGTCGCCCTCAGGCAGGCTCGTGCGCGAGCGTGCGAGCTGGGGCAGGAGCGGGGGCTCGATCGGCAGGCTCATGGCTGCTGACCGTACCCGTCCCGCGACGCTGAAGCAGGACCACGGCGACCAACACGAGCACGCCGCCCGCCAGCTGGGTGCTGCCTAGGGCCTCGCCGTAGATGGCCGTGGCCAGCCCGACGGTGACGACCGGCTCGGCGGTCGAGACGATCGACGCGGTCGCTGGTCCGACGTCGCGCAGGCCGAGGAAGAAAGCGCTGACGCCGAGGACCGTCGAGCCGCACGACAGCGCGGCGATCCAGCCCCAGCCGGCGGCCGGGAAGCTCAGATCCAGCGAGGCGCTGCTCAGTCCGACGGCGAACAGCGAGACCGTGGCACCGGTGGTCACCAGCGCCGCCAGCAGGAAGGCGTCGACCTTGCCGATGATGCGGTCGGTGACCAAGATGTAGGTCGCGTAGACGACGGCCGCGCCGAGGGCCATCGCGACGCCGAGGCCGTCGATGACGCCGACGCTCCCGCCCAGCAGCACGAGCACGGCGCCGGCGGTGGCCAGGCCCAGCGCGCCGAGGCGGCCGGCGCTGGCGTGCTCGCGGCGGAGCACCAGCGCGCCGAGGAAGACGAGCACCGGGTAGGTGTACAACAACAGCGAGGTCAGCGACGCGTCGATGCGCGTCAGCGCCCCGAAGTAGAGGCCGGCCTGCGCGGCGTAGCCGGCGACGCCGAGCGCGAGGCCGGTCAGCAGCACGCTCCGGGAGGGAAGGTGCGCGCCGCGGACGGCGACGATCGCCCAGAAGAGGACGGCGGCCAGGAGGAACCGGAGGCTCAGGAGCGTGACGACGGTGACGCCGGTCGCGTAGGCCTCCTTGGCGAAGATCGCCATGGCCCCGAAGCCGCAGGCCGAGGCGACGCACAGGGCGACTCCACGGCGGTGATGCGGCGACGGGGACACGTCGGGGGAGAGGGTTGCCTGCGGAGGGTTCGACTACCAGTTGCGACGGTCGTCGCGGCGGCGCGAATCAGCGCCGAAGCGGGACGCGAGCGCGGCGTTGGCGCCGAAGACTCCGAGGACAGCGAACAGAGAGATCATGTCCTTCAGTATCGGACATACGTTCCCCTTCCTCTAGCCTTGCTTGCCTCCAGCATCGATAGGTTTCCCCTTGAGGACACAAGCATGACGCTGCAGCAGCTCGAGTACTTCCTGGCGGCCCTCCACGACGGGTCGTTCTCCGCGGCCGCCGAGCGGCTGCACCTGGCCCAGCCGTCGCTGAGCGAGCAGGTCCGGCGGCTGGAGGCCGAGCTCGGCCTGCCGCTGTTCGCGCGCGTCGGGCGCGGGGTCACGCCGACCGAGGCGGCGCTCGCCCTGCGGCCGCACGCCGAGGCGGCGCTGGCCGCCGTCGCCGAGGCGCGCGAGGCGGTCGTCCAGCAGCGCGAGCTGCAGGGCGGCATCGCGACCTTCGGCACCTTCGGCAGCGCGCGCTGGTACCCAGGCACCCAGATCGTCGCCGCCTTCCGCCGTCGCCACCCGAAGGTCCGGGTGCGGCTCGTCGGTCAGAACTCCTCCGAGGTGGCGACCGCGGTGCGCGACGGCGACCTCGAGGCCGGCCTGGTCGCGCTGCCGATCGACGACACGGGCCTCGACGTCCGGCCGATCATGCACGACGAGATCGTCTACGCCAGCGCCGACCCGGCGCATCTGAAGAAGCCGGTCACGATCGCCCAGCTGGCGGCCGCGCCGCTCATCCTCACCGACACGAGCTTCGGCCTGGAGGACCCGACCCGCCGCCAGCTGTTCGAGCTGGCCCAGCGCGCCGGCGTGACGATCGAGCCCGAGATCGACGTCGAAGACCTCGAGACGGCGATCGACCTCGCGGCGCGCGGGTTCGGCGACACGCTGGTCGCGCGCGGCGTCCTGCTCTCGCTCGGCCGGCGGGTGCCCAAGCGCCTCGGGTGGGTGCCGTTCGCCGATCCGCTCTACGACACCTTCGCCTTCATCAACCGCCGTGGCGCGCGCCTCTCGCCGGCGGCGCGCGAGTTCATGACGCTGGCCGAGGAGCGCATGACGGCGATGGCCGACGAGCTGAAGACGAAGCCGCCGCGACGCCACCAGCCGGAGGCCTGACGGCCGGTACGATCGACCGATGTCCGACAGCGCGACCGTCGCCGAGCAGGAGTACCTCGAGACCCTCTTCTGGCTCTTCGAGGCCGGGCTTCCCATGACGGGCGCCAACATCGCGCGCGCCATGCAGCTCTCGCCGCCGACGGTCCACGAGATGGTCGGGCGCCTCGAGCGCGACGGCTACATCACGCGCGGCACCGACAAGGTCATCGCGTTCACCGACTCGGGCCGCGAGCACGCCGAGGCGATCGTCCGCCGCCACCGGCTCATCGAGCGGTTCCTCACCGACGTCCTCGGGATCCCGTGGGACGAGGTCCACGAGGAGGCGGAGCGCCTCGAGCACGCGATGTCCCCCGTG
Source organism: Conexibacter sp. (assembly GCA_025964055.1). GTDB lineage: Bacteria > Actinomycetota > Thermoleophilia > Solirubrobacterales > Solirubrobacteraceae > Baekduia. The sequence continues at coordinate 533 of JAOPZP010000001.1, read as the reverse complement.
CTGGAGGAGCGCATGCTCGCCGCGATCGGCGACGTCCGCACCTGCCCGCACGGCCACCCGATCGACGTCGGCAGCCGGATCTCCAGCGTGCCGCTCGCCGACGTCGAGGAGGGCGCGAAGGTCACGATCGTCCGCTTCGAGAACGAGGCCGAGGACCTGCTGCACTACCTCAAGGCGGCGGGGATGGACCCCGGCCTGCAGGGAACGCTGGCCGAGAGCGGCGACGACGACGTGGTCATCACCACCGACTCCGGCGACACGCTCACCGTGACGCGGAGCGTCGCCGAGACGGTCTCGGTCGTCGCGGACCCGTCGCCACCGCCGCGGGTTGCGCTGCCGGCGCAGCTGGTGTTGGGGGAGCAGCGGTACGGGCGCTGAGGCGCGCCCGGGGGCGCCGGCGCCTTGACTAAGCCGTCGCCCGCGCCCGCGCCGCCCGAACCGCCTCGGCCAGCCGCGACACGCCCTCGTCGATCTGGTCCTCGGTGACGCCCGAGTAGGCGAGGCGGAGCGTGTTCTCGCCGCCCTCCAGGAGG
>JAOPZP010000576.1 GCA_025964055.1 Conexibacter sp. | reverse complement strand
TCCTCCCAGGCGCGCTCGGCCAGGCGCAGGTAGCCGCTGAGCGGGTTGAGCACGTGCTGCCACGGCCGCACCGCGTCGGGGTTGCGGATGCGCAGCGGCTCGCCGGCCAGCGCGGCGCGGAAGAGGTCGGGCACGAGCCGGTCCTCGCCCCAGTCGCCGCCGCCGATGACGTTGCCCGCTCGTGCGCTGGCGATCGCGGGCGTGCCGTCAGCGGTGAAGTAGGACGAACGGTACGCGGCGGTGATCAGCTCGGCGGCGCCCTTGGAGCTCGAGTACGGGTCGTGGCCGCCCATGGGCTCGTGCTCGCGGTAGCCCCACACCCAGTTGCGGTTCTCATAGCACTTGTCGGAGGTGACGACGATCGCCACGCGGAGGTCGTCGCCGGGGGCCCGGCGCACCGCGTCGAGGACGTTGACCGTGCCCATGACGGTGGTGGCGTAGGTCGCGACGGGATCGCGGAACGAGCGACGCACCATCGGCTGGGCGGCGAGGTGCAGGACGACCTCGGGACGGGCGCCGGCGATCGCCTCGGCGACGTGCTCGGTGTCGCGCACGTCGCCCTCGACGTGCCCCACGTCGTCGCCCACGCGGGCCAGCGCGAACAGCGACGGGTCGGTCGGCACGCCGGAGGCGAAGCCCGTCACCTCGGCGCCCAGCGCGGCCAGCCAGAGGCTCAGCCAGGCGCCCTTGAAGCCGGTGTGACCGGTCACCAGCACGCGGCGACCCGCCCAGAAGCCGGGGTCGGGCAGCGCGTCGTCGAAGGAGCCGGGCATCCGTCGTCAGTTCGCGGTGCGCCAGGGATCTCCTGGGGCGCAGCTAGGCTCCCCACCATGTCGGTACCGCTGTTCGACCCCACGTCGCCGCTGGGCCCGCTGCGCGCCGAGCTGCGCTCGGCCGTGCACCGCGTGCTCGACGCGGGGCAGTTCATCCTCGGCCCGGAGGTCGAGGCCTTCGAGCGCGAGTGGGCCGCCTACCTCGGGGTGCGGCAGGCGATCGGCGTCGCCAACGGGACCGAGGCCATCACCATCGCGTTGCGCGCGCTGGGCGTCGGGCCGGGCGACGAGGTGGTCGTCCCGTCGTTCACGTTCTGGGCCTCGGCCGAGGCGATCCCGCCGACGGGCGCGACGCCGGTGTTCTGCGACGTCGATCCCGACACGATGTGCGTCACCGCCGCGACCGTGAAGGCGGCGCTGACGCCGCGCACGAAGGCGGTGATCGCCGTGCACCTGTTCGGCAACGTCGCGCCGGTGCGCGAGATCGAGGCGCTCGGCGTGCCGGTGCTCGAGGACGCCGCCCAGGCGGCGGGCTCCGTGTCGGCCGACGGTCGCCCGGGCGCGCTCGGGACGATCGCGACGTTCTCGTTCTACCCCTCCAAGAACCTCGGCGCCTTCGGCGACGGCGGGGCGATCACGACCGACGACGCGGCGCTCGCCGAGCGCGTGCGCACGCTGCGCTTCCACGGCTCGGCCGACAAGGTGGACTACGTCGACGTCGGCTACAACAGCCGCCTCGACGAGCTGCAGGCCGCGGTGCTGCGCGTGCAGCTGCCGTTCCTGGACCGGTGGGCGGCGGCGCGCGCCGCCGCGGGCGACCGCTATGCCGCGGCGCTGGCCGGGCTCGTGACGCTGCCGCAGGCGACGCCCGGCAGCCGCCCGGCCTGGCACCTCTACGTCGTGCGCCACCCCGAGCCCGACCGGCTCATGACGGCGCTCGCCGGCCAGGGCATCGGCGCCCGCGGCTACTACCGGACGCCGGTCCACGAGCAGCCGCCGATGGCGCCCTACGCGCCTGCCTACGCGCTGCCCGGGACCGCCGAGGCCGCCCGCACGCACCTGGCGATCCCGATGTCGGCGGCGCTCAGCGACGCGCAGGTCGACACCGTGGTCGCCGCGATCCGCGACGCGGACGTCCCGGCGCGGTGAAGGTCTGGTTCGACCTCACCAACAGCCCGCACGTCCTGGTGCTCCGGCCGCTGATCGAGGCGCTGCAGGCCGACGGGGCCGAGGTCGCGGTGACCGCGCGCGACTTCGCCCAGACGGTGGCGCTCTGCGAGCGGTTCGGGATCGGCTGCGAGGTGATCGGCCGCCACCGCGGCGCACGGCTCGGCGCCAAGGCAATTGGGTTGGTCGACCGCTCGGCCGCGCTGGCGCGGTTCGCCCGCGGCCGCGGCTTCGACCTGGCGATCGGGCACGGCTCCAACGACGTGACGGTCGCGGCCTTCGCGCTGCGCATCCCGCGCTCGACGATGTTCGACTACGAGTGGGCGACGGTGCAGCACACCGTCAACTGCCGGCTGGGCAACGCCGTCGTCGTGCCCGAGGCGATCCCGCCCGAGCGCCTGTACCGCTATGGCGCGCGGGGCAAGTTGCAGCGCTACGCCGGGTTGAAGGAGGAGTACTACCTCTCCGACTTCGTGGCCGACCCCGCGGTGCTCGACGAGCTGGCGCTGGATCCTTCCCAGCCGCTGGCGGTCGTCCGCACGCCGCCGTCGGTCTCGCTCTATCACCGCTTCGAGAACGACCTCTTCGGCGATGTGCTCCTGGCGCTGCGCGAGCAGGCGCAGGTGGTCGTGCTGCCGCGCGTGCCCGAGCAGCGGGCCGAGCTGGCGAAGGCCGGCGGGTTC
>JAOPZP010000563.1 GCA_025964055.1 Conexibacter sp. | reverse complement strand
GTCGGTCACCGCGGCGACCACGAGCTTCGGCCCCGTCGGCGTCGCGACCCCGGTCAACACGGCGCTGCCGACGATCACGGGTGCCGCGCGGCGCGGCCAGCCCCTGGCCGTCAACGCGGGAGCGTGGAACCCCGCGGGCACGACCTACGCCTTCCGGTGGCAGCGCGACAGCGGCTCGGGCTTCGCCGACATCGCCGGCGCGACCGCCACCAGCTACGCGCCCGTCGCGGCCGACATCGGCGCCGCGCTGCACGTCCTCGTGACCGCGACCAACGGCTTCGGGACCACGACCGCGACGACGGCCGCGACCGCCGCCGTCGTCGCCGACCCGCCGGTCAACGCGACCGTCCCGGTGATCGGCGGCACGACCAAGCGCACGTTCACGCTGACGGCCTCGGCGGGCGGCTGGACGCCGGCCGGCTCGACCTTCGCCTACCAGTGGCAGCGCGACACCGGCTCGGGCTTCGCCGACATCGCGGGCGCGACCGCCGGCGGTTACCCGCTCGTGGCCGCCGACGTCGGCGCGCGCGTGCGCGTCACCGTCACGGCCACCAACCCCGACGGCTCGGCCGCGGCCTCGTCGAGCCCGTCCGCGGTCGTCGGTGCGGCGACCCCGGGCCTCGTGAGCTCGCCGTCGATCAGCGGCGCGACGAAGGTCGGCGAGGCGCTCGCGAGCTCGCCCGGAGCGTGGAGCCCGGCGGCCACCGGCTACGCCTACCAGTGGCAGCGCCGCACGGCGGCGACGTGGGCCGACATCGCCGGGGCGACGTCGGCGACCTACACCCTCGTCAGCGCCGACGCCGGCGACGCCGTGCGCGTCGCGGTCACGGCCACCAACGCCGACGGCAGCACCCTCGGCGTCTCAGCTGCGAGCGCGACCGTCCAGGCGCCGCCGGTCCTCGGCGGCACGATCCCGGCGCCCAGCGGGACGCTGATCGACACCAACGTCCTGACGGCGATCCCCGGCTCTTGGACGCCGTCGACCGCCACCTTCAGCTACAGCTGGCTGCGGTGCCCGGCGGGGGCGACGAGCGCCGCCGGCGGGTGCGTGGCAGTCGGCGTGGGCCCGACCTACCGGCTGACCGGCGACGACGTCGGCTCGACGATCGCGGTGCGGGTCATCGCGTACGCGGGACCCGCCACGACCACGGCCGTGTCGACGCCGACCGCCGACGTGCAGGGGCGCCCGCTCGCCAACGTCCGCGCGCCCGCGCTGTCGGGGACGGCCGTGGTGACCAACACGGTCCGCGTCGTCCCCGGCTCCTGGAACGTCGCGCTGCTCACGGTCCGCCACACCTGGATGCGCTGCGACGTCGACGGCACCGGCTGCGTCGACATCGCCGGCTCGGCCGGCCAGTCCTACGCGATCGTCGCCGCCGACGCCGGGCACGCGATCGGCGTCCGCGAGGACGTCACCGCGCCGGGGCAGGCCGGCGCGCAGACGAGCACGCGGGCCGTCGTCGCCGACGAGCCACTCCCGGCCGCCGCGATCGCACCGTCGATCACCGGCGCGGCCGCCCGGACCAGCAACCTGCAGATGCGTCCCGGCAGCTGGAGCAACGCGCCGCGCCTGACCTACGCGTGGCAGCGCTGCGACGCCGACGGCAGCAACTGCGCCGCGATCCCGCGGGCGACCGGCCCCAACGACATCCTGGTCGGCGCCGACGTCGGGCACCGGATCACCGTCGCGGTGACGGCGACCAACACCTCGGGCACCGTGACGGTCGACGCGCCGCTGACCGCGGTCGTCGCCAAGCTGCTGCCCGAGCTGCGCAGCGCGCCCGTGATCAGCGGCACCCCGCAGGTGCCCGGGATGCTGCAGGCGGTCAGGATGGCGTGGAAGGCGAGCTCCGACACGCGGTACGCCTACGAGTGGCAGCGGTGCAACGGGGCGGGCGTGTCGTGCGCCGACATCCCGGGCGCGACCGGGCCCACCTACAGGCTGAAGACGGCCGACGCGCGCGCGACGATCCGCGCGATCCACACGGCCACCAACCCCGACGGCGCGGTGTCGGCGACCTCGGCGCCGACGATCCCGATCAAGCCGTCGGCGCCCGGCATCGTGACCTACCCGAAGCTGAGCCTGCCCGGCCGGCCCGACGTGGGCAAGGTCGCGACGATCACGCCGGGCACCTGGTCGGCGCTGACCGAGATCGACACCAAGGAGCTCGCGTTCTGGCGCTGCAGCCCGCGCTGCACCGTCATCCCCACCAACGGCGCCACGACCTACACGGTCGATCCGCTCGACACGGGAACGATGCTGCGCGGGTCCGAGACCGCCGCCGGGCCGGGGGGGACGCTGACGCTCTGGGCGCCGTCGTGGATCGGGCCGGTGCGATCGTCCACCGGGGCCTTCCGGACGCTGGTGGCGGGGACGGGGTCCTCGGTCCTGCGGACGCCCGGCGGCGTGGCGCTGGCCAGCGCGAGCGTGGGGAAGGCGCAGGCCGCGGCGGCGCGCACGTCGCAGTCTGCGCGCGTGACGGTGCGACGCAGCGCGAGCGCCGGATCGCGGAGGCTGCGGGTCTGGGCCTGCGCCTCGCCGCCGGCGGCCGAAGACCGGCAGCCGTGCACGAAGGCGGTCGCGCTCCGGGCACGCCGGGTGACGCTGAGGCTGGCGGTGGCGCGGGGCCAGCGCCTCCTCGTCGTGGTGGGGCCGCGAAGGTAGCGGCCCGTCATGACGAGAGCCCGGCCGCTGCGGGCCGGGCTCTCGTCGCTGTGCTCTCGCGGGTGCCTACGGGTGGCCCATCGTGTTGACCGCCGTCACGGTGAAGCCCGAGTCGACCAGGACCTCGACCTCGGTGCCGTCGGACTTCTGGACGTGCGCCTCGTAGGGCGAGCCGTGGTCGACGTCGGTCTCCACGCGCAGCACAGTGCCGCCCGCGACCTTGGCCTTGGCCGCCGCCGTGACCTTGGCGGCGACGTCGCTCGACAGCGCCGCCTCGGTCTTGCCGTCGGCGCCCACGTGACCACCCGGCTTGCTCCGGTCGGGCCGCGCGCCGGCCGGGGCGCCGCTCG
>JAOPZP010000560.1 GCA_025964055.1 Conexibacter sp. | reverse complement strand
GGCGCGCGATCCGAACCGAGCGCGTCAGCCGCGCGGCCTCCTTGGGCTGCGTGACGGCCGGCTGCGCCGCCGGCGCCGGGGTCCCGCCGTCGGCGGAGCGGATGGCGAGCACGGCGGCCAGGGCGATCAGCGCGCCGGCGAGGAAGAAGGGGAGGTTGCGGCGCATGGAGGACGTTCTCTCCAACGATTGTGGCGCCTGCGAGGTCACGCTTGGCCTCACCCGGACACCGCCGGTAGAGTTGACACACCGTCAGCAGCGACCCGAGAGGCTTCCATGGCAGGTACGGAGCAGGTACAGGACGTCGTCGCCCCGCAGGCACCGGACACGCAGCAGGAGTTCGCGGTGGAGAACCCCGCCACGGGCGAGGTCATCGCCCACTGCCCCGTCGTCGCGCCGGAGGAGATCGCCGCGATGGCGCGTCGGGGCCGTGAGGTCCAGCCCGCCTGGGAGGCCCTCGGCTTCGCGGGTCGTGCCCGCATCCTCTCGCGCATGCAGAAGTGGGTCATGGACCACCAGGACGAGATCATCGCCGTCATCCGGTCAGAGACCGGCAAGACCTACGAGGACGCGCTGCTGGCCGAGATCTCCTACGGCGCCGCGGCGTTCGGCTTCTGGGCCAAGAACGCCGAGGGCTACCTCGCCGACGAGAAGGTCAAGTCCTCGGCGGTCCTGGTCAAGGGCAAGAAGCTGATGCTCCGCTACCGCCCGCTCGGCCTCGTCGGCGTCATCGGGCCGTGGAACTACCCGCTGACCAACTCGTTCGGCGACTGCATCCCCGCGCTGGCCGCCGGCAACAGCGTCATCCTCAAGCCGTCGGAGATCACGCCGCTGACGTCACTCAAGCTGGCCGAGGGCCTCAAGCAGTGCGGCATCCCCGACGGCGTCTTCCAGGTCGCCACCGGCCTCGGCGCGACGGGCGCCGCGCTGGTCGACGAGGTCGACATGATCATGTTCACCGGCTCGACGGCGACCGGCAAGAAGGTGATGAAGGCGGCGGCCGACACGCTGACGCCGGTCTCGCTGGAGCTCGGCGGCAAGGACCCCATGATCGTCCTGGCCGACGCCGACGTCGAGCGCGCCGCCAACACCGCGCTGTACTACGGCATGCTCAACGGTGGCCAGACCTGCATCTCGGTCGAGCGCGTCTACGTCGAGGAGCCCGTCTACGACGAGTTCGTCGCGAAGGTGACCGAGAAGGCGCGGGCCCTGCGCCAGGGCGCCGGCGCGCCGGGCAGCGCGGACGTCGGCTCGATGACGTTCCCGCCGCAGGTCGACATCGTCGAGCGCCACGTCGAGGACGCCAAGGCCAAGGGCGCCCGCGTCGTCGTCGGCGGCTCGCGCGGCATGAGCGCCGATCCCACCCACGCCGGCTACTGGTTCGAGCCGACGATCCTCGTCGACGTCGACCACACCATGTTGGCGATGACCGAGGAGACGTTCGGCCCGACGCTGCCGATCATGAAGGTCCGCGACGAGGAGGAGGCCATCCGCATGGCCAACGACTCGCCCTACGGCCTCGGCGCCTCGGTCTTCGGCAAGGACACCAAGCACGCCGAGGCGGTCGCCCGCCGCGTCGAGGCGGGCGCGGTCTGCGTCAACGACGCGCTGGTCAACTACAGCGCGCTCGAGCTGCCGATGGGCGGCGCGAAGGCGTCGGGGCTGGGCTCGCGCCACGGCGCCGGTGGCATCCGCAAGTACTGCCAGCAGCAGGCCATCCTCGTCACGCGCTTCTCGACGAAGAAGGACCCGCACATGTACCCCTACAGCGCCAAGATGACGGCGCGCCTGGGCAAGTTCTTCAAGTTCCTCTACGGACGCGGGAGCCGGGACTGACCGCAACGCCGCGCGCGACCTGACCTCGCCCCCGGGCGAGCGTCAGGCCAGCTCGTCGACCAGCCGCAGCAGGTCGAGCGGGCTGAAGGGCTTCGTCAGGAAGAGGTCCGCGCCCGCCGAGCGGGCGAGGGTCTCGTTCTCCGACGCGCCCGCGGCGGTGAGCATCACGATCGTCGCCCCTTCGGCGCCGTCGGTCTGCGCGCGCAGCCGGCGGCACGCCTCGATGCCGTCCATGCGCGGCATGTCGATGTCGAGGAACACCAGCTCGGGCTGGGTCTCGGCGGCGCGCTGCACCGCCTCGATGCCGTTGGCGGCCTCGTGCAGCTGGAAGCCGGCCACGTCCTCCAGCGTCGTCGCGACGAGCTTGCGGATGAACGGATCGTCGTCGACGATCAGGACGCTCCGCATCACTCGACCTCGAGGCGGATGCGGTCCAGGCGCTCGAGCGGGATCTCCAGGAACGCGGCCACCACCTCGGGGTCGAACTGCGTGCCGGCGGACTCGGCGATCATCTCGCGGGCCACGGCCAGGGGCGACGGCGGCCGGTATGGCCGCAGCGTGGTGAGCGCGTCGAGGACGTCGGCGACGGCGAACACGCGGGCGGCCAGCGGGATCTCGTCGCCGGCCAGGCGGTCCGGATAGCCGGCGCCGTCCCAGCGCTCGTGGTGGTGGCGGACGACGAGCTTGGCCTCGCCGAGGAAGTCGATCTCGCGCAGGATCTCCCAGCCGACGAGCGGGTGGCGCTCCATGAGCAGCCGCTCCTCGGGGGTCAGCGGCTCGGGCTTCCAGAGGATGGCGTCGGGCACCGCGACCTTGCCGACGTCGTGCAGCAGGAAGCCGAACTCGACCTCGGGGTCGTCGGCGAACGGCGCCCGGAGGACGCGGGCGATCTCCATGCCGTACGCGGACACGCGCTCGGCGTGCTTGCCGGTGTAGGCGTCGCGGGCCTCGACGGCGTTGCAGAGCGCCCGGACGGTGGCCATGTAGGACTGGCGCAGCTCGTGGCGGCGCTCGCGCTCGCGCTTGAACGTCTCGCGGAGGTCCGCGGCGTAGCGCTCCAGCTGCCGCTCCTTCTCAGCGGCGGACCGCTCGACGGTCGCCAAGCGGTCCTGCAGCACCGAGACGTCGGTGGTGATCCCCTTGCCTGGCATCGCTCGGCGACGAGCCTACAAGTCCGCGGCGGCGGCCGGCTCCAAGAGCGCCAGGACCGCCGCTCCCGCGTCCGCGACCGAGACCGGCTCGGCGTCCAGCCGCGCCAGCCCCGGGACGCCGTGCTCGTCGGCCGCCACGAGGACGACCGAGCGCCGTAGGCGCCGGCCGCGCAGGTCCAGGCCGGCCAGGGCCGCCTCGACGTCGGGGAGGCCCGCGTCGACCAGCGCGACCTCGAAGCGCCGCATGGCGCACAGCCGCGCCGCCTCCAGCGGCGTGCTGGCCCACTCGTGCTCGATGCCGAGGTCGTCGAGCGCCTCGCGCATCGTGTTGCGCACGTCGGCGCGGCCGACGGCCAGCACGCGGACGCGGCCGGCCATGACCGCGGAGCCGAGCGCGTCGGCCAGCTCCTCGGCGTCGATCGGCTTGCTGACGACCCACTCGCCCGACAGCGCCTCGCGCCCGGAGAAGACCGAGACCACGACGACCGGCAGGTCGGCCAGGCGCGGGTCCGAGCGCAGCTCGCGCAGCACCTCGAAGCCGCTCATGCCGGGCATGAGGACGTCGAGCGTCATCGCGTCGAAGGTCTCGGTGCGCAGGCGGTGCAGGGCGGCGTCGCCGTCGTGGACGACCTCGCACTCGACGCCGAACGGCTCCAGGCGCTCGACGATCAGGCGCGCGGTCTCGGGCTCGTCGTCCATGACCAGCACGCGGCGGCCGCGCAGCGCGTCGCTCGGCCGTGTGACGACGCCGGGGCCGGGCGCGGCCGGCAGCGTGATCGCGAAGGACGTGCCCTGGCCGGGCGTGGAGGAGACGTCGATCGTGCCGCCGTGCAGGTCCACCAGCGACTTGACGATCGACAGCCCCAGCCCGGTGCCCGGCGTGCCGGTCGACCCCGAGCCGCGCGAGAAGCGCTCGAAGACGTGCTCGAGCTCGGCGGAGCTCATCCCGCGGCCGGTGTCTGAGACCTCGATGCGCACGCCTGACGGCGACGCTCCGGCGGCCAGGGTCAGCGTGCCGTGCTCGTCGGTGTAGAGGTGGGCGTTGGTCACCAGGTTGGTGAGCATCTGGCGCAGGCGCGTGGCGTCGGCCAGGACGCGCGGCGTGCCCTCGTCGATCTCGATCTCCAGGCGCTGCTGCTTGACCTCGATGCGGCCGCCCAGCAGCGTCGTGACGTCCTCGAAGACCTCGGCGACGTCGATCGGCCGGCGGTGGACCTCGACGCGGCCGGCCTCCAGGCGGGCGACGTCGAGCAGGTCGTTGACGAGGTCGACCAGGCGGTTGGTCGAGACGAGCACGATGTCGAGGAACTCGCGCTGGCGGTCGTCGAGGCCTTCGCCGGTGCGCAGGAGCTCGACGAAGCCCTTGATGGAGGTCAGCGGCGAGCGCAGCTCGTGCGAGGCGGTCGCGACGAACTCGCTCTTGAGGCGCTCGAGGCGGGCGCGCTCGGTGGCGTCGCGCATCGTCCAGACGACGCCGCCGTCGGCGTGCTCCTCCAGCCGCGATGAGGTGACGGCCAGCGTGCGGCCGTCGTGCTCGAGGAGCACCTCGGTGCCGAGCGCCTCGTCGGTGTTGGGCAGCGCGAGGCCGCCGAGCTCGGGCGGGTGGCCGAGCTGCAGCTCCGGGGCGAGCCGCAGCGCGCGCGGGTTGGCCGACGCGACCAGGCCCTCGTCGTCGACGATCACGAGGCCGTCGCCGAGGCTGTGGACGGTGACGGCCAGCCGCCGTCGCTCCGCGTCCAGGCGCTCGTTGGCCAGCTCCAGGTCGATCGCCATCGCGTTGAACGACCGGCCGAGCTGGCGCAGCTCGTCGGGACCGGTGTTCTCGTTGACGCGCGCGGCGAGATCGCCGCCGGCCAGCCGCTCGGAGGCGTCGACCAGGCTCTCCAGCGGGCGGCGCACGCTGGCCAGCAGCAGGGCGACGAGCGCGATCGCGCCCGCCAGCGCCAGGCCGCCGGCCGCGGTGATCGCCGCGAGCGCCTTGCGGGAGTCGTTGCGCGCGGCGTGGTCGGCGGAGGCGAGGCGCTGATCCTGGCGGCGCGACAGGGCCGCGATCGGCGCCCGCGCCTTCAGGGCCGCGCCCGACGGCGCGTTGGGCCGGCGCAGCTGCTCCTGGGC
>JAOPZP010000552.1 GCA_025964055.1 Conexibacter sp. | reverse complement strand
CCGCTCTGCCCGCCACCGGCCACTCGCGTGGACGCCGGATGCTCAACAAGGTCCCGGAGGTCACCCTCTACTTCTGGGTCATCAAGATCATGTGCACGACGGTCGGCGAGACCGCAGCCGACTACCTGAACGTCAACCTCGGCTTCGGCCTGAAGAACACGACGATCTTCGCCGGGGTCCTGCTCGTCATCCTGCTCGCCGTGCAGTTCAGCCTTCGTCGCTACGTGCCTGCCGTCTACTGGTCCGTCGTGGTGGTCGTGAGCGTGTTCGGCACGCTGATCACCGACAACATGACCGACGTCTACAACGTGTCGCTGACCACGAGCACCGCGATCTTCGCCGTCGTGCTGGCCATCGTGTTCGCCGCGTGGTATGCCAGCGAACGCACGCTGTCGATCCACTCGATCGTCACGACGCGGCGTGAGGCGTTCTACTGGCTGGCGATCCTCTTCACCTTCGCGCTGGGCACCGCGGCCGGCGACCTGTCGGCGGAGAAGCTCGACCTCGGCTACGCGGTCTCGATCGCGATCTTCGGCGGCATGATCGCGCTGGTGACCATCGCGCACTACGGCTTCGGGCTCAACGCCGTCCTCGCGTTCTGGCTGGCCTACATCCTGACCCGCCCGCTCGGCGCGTCGATCGGCGACGAGCTCTCGCAGAGCGACAAGAAGTACGGCGGCCTCGGGCTCGGCACGACCGGCACCAGCTACCTCTTCCTCGGGTGCATCCTGGCGCTCGTCGTGTTCCTGTCGGTCACGCGTCGCGACGCGACGGAGGTCAAGCGCGGCGAGGCGCTGCCCGACGCGGCCTGAGCGGCGAGGAGGCGCGGCCTCGCGCCGCGCTCCGCCTCAGTCCTGGTTGGTGTACATGAACGCCGCGGCGAGGAACGAGGCGGCGCAGACGATGCAGCAGATCAGGGGGATGGTCACCCGCCGGATGATACGTCCCCGGCGCTCCTCACCGCACCGTGTAGGGGCCGGTCGAGACCGGGTGGTAGCCCTTGGCGCCGACGGCGACCGCCAGCGTGCTGCGCGGGTCCTCTCCGCGCCGGAGGCGGTCGAGCGCGTGCCGGAAGTCGTGGCGCGGCGTCCAGCCGAGGTCGGCGCGCGCGCGGGCGTTGTCGTACACGCGCTCGATGGCGTCGAACATGCGCCAGCCGAGGCGCTCGTAGAGCTCGGCGTAGTCGGGGAACAGGCGCGCGACGACCGCGGGCGCGTCGGTGCGCAGCTCCACGACGTCCTCGCGCGTGAACGGCGTCGTGGCGCTGACGATGTAGCGCCCGAAGCCGAGGGCGGGCGCGCGGTCGAGCGCAAGGCGGTGGGCGCCGACGACGTCCTCGAGGTCGACGCGGCGGTACAGCAGCTCGTTGGTCTTCAGGTTCGCGTCGGCGTAGGCGGTGCGGACCTCGTCGCGATCGTCGCCCTCCGGGAAGAACCGCGACGTCCGCAGGATCACGCACGGCAGCCCGTGGTCGCGGGCGACCAGCTCGCAGAGGCCCTCCGCCGAGGTCTTGGTCACGCCGTACACGTTGCGCGGGACCGGGGTGACGTCCTCGGTGATCCACGCGGCGGGCTGGCCCTCGCCCGGCGTCAGCGCCCGGCCGAACGCGCTCGTCGTGCTGGTGAAGACGAAGCGGCTCGCGCCCGCGGCGACGGCCTCCTCGAGGAGGTTCAGGGTCCCGGTCACGTTCGTGTCGACGAACTCCTGGCGGCCGTGGGAGCCGACGTGCGGCTTGTGCAGCGTGGCGGTGTGGAGCACCGCGTCCACCCCGTCGAGGCAGTGCCGCACGAGCGGGCGATCGACGATCGAGCCGACGACGTCGGTGTACGCGCCCTCCAGGACGTCGAGGCCGACGACGTCGTCGCCGGCGGCGCGCAGCACCCGCATCAGCCCCTCGCCGAGATGGCCCGAGCTGCCCGTCACCAGGATCCGCATGACCGGCATGGATATCAGCCGGCGAGGCGCAACGGCTCGGCTGACCGGGCGCTCAGCGGACCGACTGGCGGCTGCGCCCCTCCACACGCGCGGGGGCGCCGTCGGCCGCTGCGCCGGGGCTCATCGGCACGCCGGTGATCAGTCGGGCGCCGCGCCAGCGCGTCGCGAAGTCCAGCCACCAGCGGATCAGGACCAGCAGCCGGTTCTGGAAGCCGACGAGGTACCAGAGGTGCACGATCAGCCAGGTCACCCACGCCGGGAAGCCGCTGAGGCGCAGCACGTGCAGGTCGGCGACCGCGCGGGCGCGCCCGATCGTCGCGAGGTTGCCCTTGTCGTGATAGCGGAACGGCTTGACGGCGCGTCCCTGCAGGCGGTCGCCGACGACGCGCGCGGCGTAGCGGCCCTGCTGGATGGCCACGGGCGCGACGCCGGGGAGCGTGACGACCTCCCCCGTCCGGCCGTCGCGGACGCGGACCATGTCGCCGAGGGCGAAGACCTCGGGGTGGCCGGGCAGCGACAGGTCGGCCTCGACGGTGAGGCGTCCTGCGCGGTCCACCTCCGCCCCGGCCAGCTCGCCCATCCGCCCCGCGAGGCTCGACGCCCGGACGCCGGCGGCCCAGATGACCGTGCGGGCCTCCAGGCGCTCGGTCGATCCGTCCGGCGCCTGCACGTCGACGCCGGTGGCATCGACGCCGACCACCATCCGGTCCAGCATCGGCGTCACGCCGAGCTGCTCCAGCGCGACCGCCGCCTTGGCCGAGAGCGACGGCGGGAAGGTTCCCAGCAGCCGCTCGGTCGCCTCGACGAGCAGGATCCGAGCGTGCCGCGAGTCGATCGCCCGGAAGTCGCTGGGCAGCGTGCTGCGCGCCAGCTCGCCGATCTGGCCGGCCATCTCCACGCCGGTCGGCCCGCCGCCCACGACCACGAACGTCAGCTCGGCCTGCCGCAGCGCCTCGTCCTGGAGCATCTCGGCCCGCTCGAACGCCGTCAGGATGCGGGCGCGCGCGGCCAGGGCGCTCTCCAGCGACTTGACCTCGGGCGCCGCCGCCGCCCATTCGTCGTGGCCGAAGTAGGAGTACGACGAGCCGGCGGCGACGATCAGCGTGTCGTAGTCCAGCGAACGCACGGCGGGAAGCCCCGGCTCGATCGCCAGCTCGACGCGCCGGGCGGCGAGGTCGAAGCCCGCGACCTCGGCCTGCAGCACGGAGACGTTGCGCGCCGCGCGGAACATCGCGCGCAGCGGGTAGGCGACCTCGCCGGCCGACAGCGCGCCGGTGGCCACCTGGTAGGTCAGCGGCTGGAACAGGTGGAAGTTGCGCCGGTCGACCAGCGTGACGTCCACGGGCAGGTCGCGCAGCCCCTTCACCGCGTGGATCCCCGCGAAGCCCCCGCCGACGACGACGACGCGCGGCCGGCGCCCCGCCGCGGCGCGCGGGCCGTCGGTGGCCGTGCTCGC
>JAOPZP010000071.1 GCA_025964055.1 Conexibacter sp. | reverse complement strand
GATCCCCTCCGTCTCGTCGCGGCCGAACATGAGGTTCAGCGACTGCACGGCCTGCGAGGACGTGCCCTTCCAGAGGTTGTCGATCGCGCCGAAGGCCAGGACCTTGCCGGTGCGCGGGTCGATCTGGACGTTGATCGCGCAGATGTTGGTGTCGCGCACGTCGCGCACGCCGGGCGGCCCGGCGACGACGTCCACGAACGGCTCGCCGGCGTAGGCCTCCTCGTAGAGCCCGACGACGTCGCCGGGCTCGGCGGCGGTGGTGACGTAGCAGGACACGAGCTCGCCCTGGTCGAGCGGGACCAGGTGCGGCGTGAAGGTGACGGCGACGTCGGCGCCCAGGACCGCGAGCTCCTGGTCGATCTCCGGCGCGTGGCGGTGCGTCCCCACGCCGTAGGGAGTGACGTTCTCGTCGACGGTCACGAAGTGCGTCTTGGCGGTGGCCGCGCGGCCCGCGCCCGAGACGCCGGACTTCGCGTCGATGACGACGTCGTCGATGAGGCCCGCGCGGGCCAGCGGCGCCAGGGTCAAGATCGCCGCGGTCGGGTAGCAGCCCGGGCCGGCGACCAGCGACGTCTCGCGGATGGCGTCGCGGTAGAGCTCGGGCAGGCCGTAGACGGCCTCGCCCAGCAGCTCGGGGTGCTCGTGGGCGACGTAGTGCTCCTCGTAGACCTCGAGGTCGCGCAGCCGGAAGTCGGCGCTCAAGTCCACCACCTTGATCCCGCGCGCGCGCAGCTGCGCGACGACCGGCGCCGAGGCGCCGTGCGGGTAGGCGACGATCGCGGCGTCGACCTCGCCGTGGGCGCCGTCGAGATCGAGCTCCTCGAGCGCGAGGTCCACGCGATGGTGCGGGTAGAGCGCCTTCAGCGGCGTGCCCACGTCGCTGCGCGAGGTCACCGCCGCCAGGGCGAAGTGCGGATGGCGGTCGACGATCCGCGCCGCCAGCGCGCCCGCGTAGCCCGAGGCGCCCGCGACGAGGACCGCGGCGGGCTCACCCACGCAGCTCACCGCCGAGCTGCTCGGTCAGCGCCTTGACGATCTTCGCCCGCGCCGGGGCGACGTCGTCGTCGGTCAGCGTGCGGTCGGGCGCCTGGAAGGTCAGCGCCAGCGCGAGCGACTTGCGGCCCTCGCCGACCTGCGCGCCGCGGTAGACGTCGAAGACGCGCACGTCCTGCAGCAGCTTGCCGCCGGCCGCGCGGACGACGGCGACCACGTCGGCGGCCGGCACGTCGTCGGAGACGACCACCGCGAGGTCCTGCCGCACGGGCGGGAAGCTCGTCAGGTCCTGGAAGTACGGGACGGCCACGGCGTGCTCGACGACGCGGTCGAGGTCGAGCTCGAAGCCCGCCACCACGCCGTCGAGGTCCCACGCGCGGGCCACCAGCGGATGGATCTCCCCGATCCAGCCGAGGACTTCCTCGCCGGCGATCACGTGCGCGCTGCGGCCCGGGTGCAGGAACGGCTCGGCCGCGGCCCGCACCGTCCAGTCGACGCGCAGCGTGTCGAGCACCGCGGCCACGTAGCCCTTGGCGGCGAAGAAGTCGGCGGTGCGATCGTCGCTGCTCCCCCACGACGGCGGCATCAGCCGGCCGTGCAGCAGCGCGCCGAGCGAGCGCCGCTCGTGTGGGAGGCGCCGGCTGTCGTCGGCGACGTACACCGCACCCTGCTCGAACAGCCGCAGGTCGGCGTTGCCACGGGCGACGTTGTGACGCATGGCGTCCAGCAGCGAGCCCAGCAGCGTGGTGCGCAGGACCGCGTGGTCCTCGCTCATCGGGTTCTCGATCTCGACGAACCGCCGGCGCGGGTCGTCGGGCGGCAGCCGCAGGCGATCGGCGATGCCGGGCTCGGTGAAGCTCCAGCCGACGATCTCGTAGGCGCCGCGGCCGACGACGGCGTCGACCGCGCGACGCCGCAGGCGCTGCTCGGCCGTCAGGCGCCCGGCGGCGCCGCGGCGCTTGGGCAGCGTCGCGGGCAGCTGGTCGAGCTCGAAGCGCCCGACCTCCTCGATCAGGTCGACCTCGCGGGTGACGTCGTTGCGCCGGAACCCGGGGACCGTGACGTCCAGCCCGTCGGGGGCGTCGGCGGTGCCGAAGCCCAGGCGGGTCAGGATCTCGCGCTGGCGATCGCGCGGGATGGCGAGGCCGAGGATCCCCGCGACGCGCGCCTCGCGCAGGCGGATCGTCGGCGTCGGCCACGGGTGCTCGGCGAAGGGCCCGACGTCGATCGTGCCGCCGGCCAGCGTCGCGCCGGTCAGCTCGAGCATCAGCTTGGTCGCGACCGCCTGGGCGTCCATCGCCTGCTCGGGAGCGAGGCCCTTCTCGAAGCGGCTGGACGCCTCGCTGCGCAGCCCCAGGAGATTCGACGTGCGGTGGATGTTGGGACCGACCCAACTCGCGACCTCCAGCAGCACGCGCGTCGTGTCCTCGGAGACCTCGGAGCGCGCGCCGCCCATGACGCCGGCGATCGACGTCGGCCCGTCGGCGTCGTCGATGACGAGCATCTCGGAGTCGAGCGTGCGGACCTGGCCGTCGAGCGTCTCGACCTGCTCGCCGTCGCGCGCGCGGCGCACGGTCAGCTCGCCGCCGGCGACGCGGTCGAGGTCGAACGCGTGCAGCGGGTGGCCCGTGAGCAGCATCACGTAGTTGGTGATGTCGACCACGTTGTTGATGGGCCGCAGGCCCGCGGCGGTCAGGCGCGCCTTCAGCCAGCGCGGCGACGGCCCGATCGCGACGTGCTCGAAGTGGCGCGCGGTGAAGCGCGGGCAGAGGTCGGGCGCCTCGATGCGCACGTGCGCGCCGGGCACGTAGCCGCGTCCGCCGGGGTCGTCGGTCCAGGGCGCGGCGGCCAGCGGCGCGCCGGTCGCGGCGTGGACCTCGCGGGCGATGCCGTAGATCCCGAGGCAGTCGGGCCGGTTCGGCGTGATCTCGAACTCGATGACGTCGTCGAGGATCGGCAGCACGTCGAGCAGCGGCGTGCCGGCTTCGAGCGCCTCGTCGAGCACCATGATGCCGCCGGCGCGGTCGCTGGCGATGCCGACCTCGTCCTCGGACAGGATCATCCCCGCCGACGTCTGGCCGCGCAGCTTGGCGTTCTTGAGCTTGGTGCCGTCGGGCATGATCGCGCCGGGCCGGGCCACCGCGACGGTCTGCCCCGCGTCGACGTTGGGCGCGCCGCAGACGATCTGCTGGATGTCCTCGCCGCCGCCGACGTCCACGGTGCAGACGCTCAGCCGGTCGGCGTCGGGGTGCTTCTCGCGCGTGAGCACCTTGCCCACGACGAAGTGACCGTCGCGTCCGTCGCCGCCGACGCCGTGGTGGTGGATGGCCTCCACCTTGGTGCCGGTCAGCGTCAGCCGCTGCTCGAGCTGCTCGAGGGTGATGTCGGGCGCGCAGTACTCGCGCAGCCACGCGTAGGGGACTCTCATCCGAACTGCTCCAGGAAGCGAAGGTCGTTCTCATAGAACAACCGGAGGTCGGCGACGCCGTGCTTGAGGAAGGCGATGCGCTCGATGCCCATCCCCCACGCGAACCCCTGGA
>JAOPZP010000514.1 GCA_025964055.1 Conexibacter sp. | reverse complement strand
ACCGTGCCGGGCGACGCCGCCGGCACGCCCGGCTCGACGGTCCCCGGCGACGGCGTGCCCCCGGATCCCGGGACCGGCGACGGCAGCACCGTGCCCGCGCCCACCCCGGGGCCGTCGACCGGCGGCGGCGGGACCGCCACGACCGGCGGTGGCAGCCCCGGCGTCACGATCCCCAACCCCGCCACGCCCGACTCCTCGGTCGGCCAGCCGTAGGGCTGCTCACCATCGCAACAGTGGTGTAGTCCACTTCCCCTTGCTGGTCTATACCAGTGGTGGTACGGTCCGTCGCGAGAGAGACGGTGGCGCCCGGTTCGGGACGGTCACCGCCACCATCGCCCGAGGAGGAGAGATGTTCCTTAAGTTGACCCCACGAGCGACGGTCGGCGCGCTGCTGACCGCGTCGCTCGCGCTCGCCGCCGCCGGCTGCGGCTCCAACAACGACTCGTCCGGGACGTCGAGCGGGACGTCCAGCACGAAGGCCACGGCCAGCGGTGGATCCGGCGCGAAGATCGCCCTCCTGCTGCCCGAGAACAAGACCGCGCGCTACGAGTCCCAGGACAAGCCGTTCTTCACCGCCCGCGTGAAGGAGCTGTGTCCCAGCTGCGAGATCATCTACGAGAACGCCACGCAGGACGCGGCCAAGCAGCAGCAGCAGGCGGAGGCCGCCATCACGCGCGGCGCCAAGGTGCTCGTCCTCGACGCGGTCGACGTCGCGTCGGCCGGCAGCATCGTCACCCGCGCCAAGCAGGCGAAGATCCCCGTGCTGAGCTACGGTCGCCTGGTGTCGAACGCACCGCTGGACTACTACGTGTCGATCGACCCCTTCAAGGTGGGCCAGCAGCAGGCGCAGGTGCAGCTCGACGCCCTGAAGAAGGCCGGCAAGGCCAGCCCGCGCATCGTGATGATCAACGGCTCCCCGACCGACTCCAACTCCGCCCCGTACAAGAAGGGCGCGGAGCAGGTCTACAAGCAGGGCGGCGCGAAGATCGTCAAGTCCTATGACACGCCCGACTGGAGCCCCGACAAGGCCCAGCAGGAGATGGAGCAGACCATCACCTCGCTCGGCAAGACGGGCTTCGACGCCGTCTACGTCGCCAACGACGGCATGGCGGGCGGCGCGATCGCCGCGATGAAGGCGGCCGGCATCGATCCGTCCAAGATGTACGTCACCGGCCAGGACGCCGAGGTCACCGGCGTGCAGCGCATCGTCGCCGGCGAGCAGCTCAACACGGTCTACCAGCCGCTGAAGGAGATCGCCGGCAAGTCGGCCGAGATCGCCGTGCCGCTGGCGCAGGGGAAGCCGGTCCCGGCGGGCATCGCGACCAGCAAGACCGACAACGGCGCCGGCCAGGTCCCGTCCGTACTCGTCCCGACGCTGTCGGTGGACAAGAGCAACATCAACGAGACCGTCATCAAGGACGGGTTCCTGAAGTCCGCCGACGTCTGCACGGCGGCGTACGCGAAGGCCTGCAAGGACGCCGGCATCCAGTGAGCTCGCGCGGAGGGCAGGGCACCGGCGCGGCGATCCCGCGCCGGCTGTCCGGGCGCAGTCCCAAGGGGACGCAGCTGCGGTCGATCCTCGAAGAGCTGATCGGCACGCTGCGCCCGGGCGACCCCCTGCCCTCCGAGCGTGAGCTGGCCGAGCGCTACGACCTGGCGCGGATGACCGTCCGCGCCGAGATCACGCGCCTGGCCGCCGAGGGGCTGGTCGAGCGGGTGCAGGGGCGCGGCACGTTCGTCGCCGAGCCCCGCGTCGCCCAGGCGGCCGCGCTCAGCTCGTTCACGGAGGACATGAAGGCGCGTGGGCTGGTCGCCGGCTCGCGCGTCCTGGGCCAGGACACGATGGCGGCCGATGCGGTCGTCGCCCGCGGGCTCGACGTCGCGCCGGGCACGCCGGTCGTCCGCCTGCGCCGCGTGCGCACCGCCGACGGCGACCCGATGGCGCTGGAGGAGGCGTTCCTGGACGCCGCGCGCTTCGCCGAGCTGGCCGACGTCGAGCTGGAGGGCGCGTCGCTGTTCGACGTGCTGGAGTCCACCTTCGGCGTCCGCTTCCCCACCGCCGACCAGCGCGTCGTCGCGATCGAGATCGTCGGCGAGGACGCCAACCTGCTGCACGTCGCGCCCGGCCGGGCCGGCCTGAAGTTCCACACCATCCTGCTCGACGAGGACGAGCGCCCGCTCGCCTACGCGTGGTCGCTGTTCCGCGGCGACCGCTACGAGATCCGCCTGCGCCAGGAGCGCCGTCCATGACGCGGGTGGGCGGGCCTGGGTCCCTCATGACCGCCGAGATGGCCGAGCAGCCGCAGGTGCTCGCGGCGCTCGCGGGCCGCCGCGAGGCGCTGGTGGCGCACGTGCGCGAGGCCGTCGGCCCACCGCCCGTCGGGATCGTCCTGGTGGCGCGCGGCTCCTCCGACAACGCCGCGGTCTTCGGCCGCTACGTGCTCGAGCTGGCCACGCGCCGCCCAGTGGCCCTCGCCGCCCCCAGCCTCGTCACGCGCTACGGCGTGCAGGACGACCTGGCCGGCTGGCTGGCCGTCGGCGTCAGCCAGTCGGGCAAGACGCCGGAGATCGTGTCGGTGCTGGAGTCCTTCCGCCGCGCCGGCGCGCAGACCGTGGCGATCACCAACGACCGCGACAGCCCGCTCGCCGCCGCCGCGCACGCGACGATCGACACGGCCGCGGGCGACGAGCGCGCGGTGCCGGCGACCAAGACGGTGACGTCGCAGCTGGCGGCCTTCGCCGTGCTGGCCGAGGCGGTCGCGCGGGACGGCGCGAGCCTGCCGTGGGACGCCGCCGCGTGGTCGGCGCTGCCCGCGGCGATCCAGGCGATCCTCGACGACGACGCGCCCGCGGTGCGTGCGGCCGAGGCGATCGGCGCCGCGCAGGGCCTCGTCGCGATCGCCCGCGGCCTGCTGCTGGGCGCCGCGCTGGAGGCGGCGCTGAAGTTGAAGGAGATGACCGGCATCCTGGCCGAGGGCGCCTCGGCCGCCGACTTCCTGCACGGCCCGATCGCCGTCGTGCGGCGTGAGCTGCCGGTGCTGACGTTGTCGGGCGGCGGGCCGGCCGCAGCCGACGTCGAGGAGTTCGCCGCGGCGGCGCGGGCGCGCGGCGGCCGGGTGCTGTCGATCGCTCCGGGGGCTGACGCGGACCTGCCGCTGCCGGTGGAGCTGCCAGAGGGGCTGGCGGCGATCGGCGCGATCGTGCGCGCGCAGCAGCTGGCGCGGGCGGTGTCGCTGCAGCGGGGGATCGATCCGGATGAGCCGTTCGGGTTGTCGAAGGTGACGGAGACGTTTTAGGGCGCGGTTGGTTGGCGTCCCGTTCGGGGCGTCGTGGTGCCGCGGGGCGTGGTCCGGGGCACTGACGAGAGCGAGCCGGGTTGGCGGTGCCGGCGCCCCGTGGCGTCCGCGACGGGTGCGGGTCACCTTTCCCTCGCATACCAGGGGAAAGGTGACCCGGACCGGCGCTCCGGGCGATCCCAGCCCCGGCGACGCTACGAACGGGGCGCCATCGACGCCGGGGCAGCCGCAGCCCCAAACCGCTCCACCCCGCCCACCAGCGTCCGCACCACCCGCAGGTCATCGTCCAGCACCGTCACATCCGCCACGCCCCCCGGGCGCAGCACCCCCAGGTCCGGCCGTCCCAGCAGCCGCGCCGGCGCCGCCGTCGCGGCGTGCACCGCGTCGGCCACCGAGGCTCCGCAGCACACGAGGTTGCGCAGCGCGGCGTCCATCGTCAGGACGCTGCCGGCGAGCTTGCCGTCCGACAGGGCCGCGCGGCCGTCGCGGACCTCGACCTCGCGGCGGCCGAGGCGGTAGCGGCCGTCGCCCTGGCCGGCGGCCTCGATCGCGTCGGTCACCAGCGAGAAGCGCCCGCGGGCGGTGAGGAACGCCGCATAGGCCGCCTCCGGAGACAGGTGGACGTGGTCGACGATCGCCTGGACCGTCACGCCCGGGCGCACGAGCGCCGCTCCGGCGAGCCCGGGGTCGCGCGGCGCCCAGCGGCGGTGGGCGTTGTAGATGTGGGTGATCGCCCGGGCGCCGCGGTCGAACGCGGCGTCGGCGGTCTCCGCGTCGGCGTCGCTGTGGCCGCAGGACACCACGACCTCGCGGGCGGTCAGCGCGCTGATGAGCTCCATGGCGCCGTCGAGCTCGGGCGCCAGCGTGAGCATCCGGACGGGGCCGGCATCGCAGAGCGCGAGCGCCTCCTCGACGTCCGGGCGCCGCAGCTGCGCCGGGTCGTGCGCGCCCGGCCACGCCGGCGACAGGTACGGGCCCTCGAGGTGCACGCCGAGGACGCGCGCGCC
>JAOPZP010000500.1 GCA_025964055.1 Conexibacter sp. | reverse complement strand
GTGCGGATCGCCTCGGGCGCGCCGGCGGCCTCGACCACGACGTCGAAGGCGCTCGCGTAGGCCGACGGATCGGCCGTCGTGTCGAACGTCGTGGCGCCGGCGCCCAGGGCCAGCTCCCGCTGCTCGGGCCGGCGTCCGAGGACGGCGATCGCCGCCGGCGACCACAGGGCGGCGAGCTGCACGGCGAGCAGGGCGATCGTGCCGTCGCCCAGGACGAGGACGCGATCGCCCGGCTGCACGCCGACCTTCTGCAGGGCCTGGAGCACCACCGACGCCGGCTCGACCAGCGCGCCGTCCAGCAGCGGCACGCCGTCGCCGAGCCGATGGACGAGCCGGGCGGGGACGAGGAGCTGGTCCGACGCAGCGCCTTCGCGGGTGAAGCCGAGCTCGTCGTAGGTCTCGCAGACGTTGGTCGCCCCGCGCCGGCAGGGCTCGCACTGGCCGCACGGGATGATGCCCTCGGCGACCACGGCGTCGCCCGGCGCCACGGTGCTGACGTCCGGCCCGACGGCCTCGACGACGCCCGACCACTCGTGGCCGAGGGTCAGCGGGTAGGCGACGAAGTCGGGGTCGACCGCCCCCTCCAGCAGCTCGACGTCGGTGCCGCACATGCCGACGAACGCCGGGCGCGCGAGCACCTCGCCCGGGCCGGGGACGAGCGCGGGCCGCTGCAGGACGGCGATCTCGTGGGGTCGGGTGACGACCAGGGCGCGACGGGTCATGGGGTCCTTGCGGGGTGGATGGCTAGGAGGCCGACAGCGCGCCGAGCGACGCCGAGATGCGGTCGGCGTGGATGCGCACGGTCTCGCCGAGCTGGTGGATCCGCCACGCCGGGAGGTCGAGCTTCAGGCCCGTGACGCTGATGCCGCCGGCGGCCTGCCCGCGGTGGTCGATGAACGCCGCGCCGACGCAGAACACGCCCTCGGCGTCCTCCTCGTCGTCGACGGCGTAGCCGCGGTCACGGGCGCCGGCCAGGTCGCGCAGCAGCAGCTCCGGATCGGTCAGCGTCTTGTCGGTGCGGCGCGGCAGGCCGGTGATCGCGACGAGCTCGCGCACCGACGCCTCGGGCAGCGTCGCCAGCAGCGCCTTCCCGACGCCGGAGCAGTGCGGCAGCTCGCGGCGGCCGAGGTGGGAGGTGAAGCGCACCGCGCCGGGCGTGTCGACGCGGCCGATGACGACCGCCCACGCCTCCTCCATGACGGCCAGCCGCGAGGTGAGCCCCGTGGACTCGGTCAGCTCGTGGAGGATCGGCATCGCGACGTCGCGCAGCCCGATCTGGGAGACGACGCGGTCGCCGAGGCGCGCGAGCGCCATCCCGAGGCGGTAGCGCCGCGAGGGACCCTCGCCCGAGTCGGCGACGAAGCCCCGCGCCAGAAGCGTCTGCAACAGTGCGAACGCGGTGCTCTTGGACGTCCCGAGCTGCTTGCCGACCTCCGACACCGTGAGCCCGTCGGGTCCCGCGGCGGCCAGCTCGTCCAGGGCCGTGAGGGCGCGGTCCACGCTCTTGACGAGATAGCGCTCGTTCTCCATCTGGCGTGCGACAGTACCGAACGAGCGCCCTGAATGCAGAAAGCTCCGACCGACGGTCCTTGACTGCGGGGCGTCGCATCTGGAAGGGTGAGCGAATCCACCGAACGGCGTTCTGTAATGCCGAACGATGAACCCTCATGACGACGCTCTCGCCCCCTTCCGACGTCCGCACCGCACAGCTGCTCTGGCTCGGCCAGGCGGGCTTCGTGATCCGCGCCGCCGGCGTGCGCGAGACGCTGGTCATCGACCCGTACGTCACCGCGCACCCGGCGCGCCGCTTCCCGGCCGTCCTCAGCGCCGCGCAGCTGGCCGCGCTGCCGGACGCGTGCGTGCTCGTGACGCACGCGCACTACGACCATCTCGACGACGCAGTGCTCGCCGCGCTGTCGCCGCAGTCGCGGCTGATCGTGCCCGCGGGCATCGCGGCGCTCGCCGCGGAGCGCACCGCCGCGACCGTCGTCGGCCTCGCCGTCGGCGAGCACGCCGTCCACGGACCGTGGACCGTGACGCTCACGCCCGCGATGCACGCCGAGACCGTGCCGCCCGCCGACTACGTGCTGTCGGACCCGGCCCGGCCGATCTTCTCGGGCTTCCACCTCGACGGCCCGGTCCGCATCTACCACGCGGGCGACACGCTCGACTGCGCCGAGCTCGACGCGGCCCTCGCCGGCCGCGCGGTCGACGTCGCGCTGCTGCCGATCAACGGCCGCACGCCGGAGCGCGAGGCGCAGGACATCGCCGGCAACCTCGAGCCCGCCGAGGCCGTCGCGCTGGCGCGCCGGCTCGGCGCGGGGACGCTCGTGCCGCTGCACTGGGACATGTTCGCCGGCAACACCGGCGACCTCGGGGCGCTCGCCGCCGCGCTGACCGATCCCCGCACCGACCCGGTCCTGGCGATCCCCGCCCACGGGCGCGAGATCGCGATCGGCCGCGGATGAGCGCCGCGACGGAGTACCGCGCGGCCGAGGTCGCGGACAAGCTGCGGCGCGTCCGCGGCTGGATGGACGGCGCCGGCGTGGCCGGCGTCGTGCTGACCGGGCCGGGGCCGCTGGCCTGGCTGACGGCGGGCCTCGAGGACCCGATCGAGCGCGGCGCCGCCGTCGGCCTCGTGTGGGCGCTCGTCACGCCGAGCGCCGCCGTCCTCATCACGACCGGCGTCGAGCTGCCGCGCCTGGAGGCCGAGGAGCCCCTCGCGGCGCTCGGGCTCGCCGCGGTGGCCGTCCCGTGGTCGGACGCCGATGCCCCGATCCGCGTGGCCGAGGAGCTCGCCGGCGTCCCGCGCGCCCAACTGGCCTCCGACGGCCATCCCGCGTTCGGCGTCGACGCCGACGACGACCTGACCGCGCTGCGGCTGCGCCTCGGCGGCGCCGAGCAGGAGCGGCTGCGCGCGCTCGCCG
>JAOPZP010000492.1 GCA_025964055.1 Conexibacter sp. | reverse complement strand
AAGACTGCCTTTGGCTCGGTGCCCGCCCGGCCGCCGAGGAGCCGCTGCTCGCGGCCTCCGGCCTGACGGACGGTGATGGTCATGTCGGCACCCACGTGGATGCGGACGGTGCGGCCGGTGCGGCCGCCGATCGCGGTCGCGCGGACGGGGACGCGCGCCTGCTCGAGCAGGCGGGTCACCGCCGCGGTGTTGCGCGCGCCGATGTCCTGGCCGCTGCCGCCGAGCTGGAACATGGCGGCGCCGCCGACCAGCGCGGCCTCCAGGCGCCGGCGCTGCGCACCATGGAGCAGCGCCAAGTCGATCAGCGCGGGCACGGCGAGGTCGGCGAACTTGTGGGGCTGCGGCGGGTCGGGCCGCGCCGACGAGGGGAGCATGACGTGGGCCAGCGCGGCCACGCCCTTGGAGCGGTCCACGATGGCCAGGCCGATGCACGAGCCCAGGCCGATGCACGACAGCACGTCGGCTGGCGTGTGGGAGGCCGAGGCCTCGCCCATGCGGACCACCGTCTCCATCTAGAGACCCAGCCGCTCCAGCAGGTGTCGGACGCCGCCGTGGTTGGGCAGCAGGAGGAACGAGAGCGAGCACTGCTCGCCCTCCACCATCAGCGACGAGTCCATGACGAGGGCGTGGTCGACGTCCTCGCCCCGGCCCAGCAGGACGGACTCCAGGATGGCGCCGAGCATGTCCTCGACGACCTGCGGCGGCCGCGGCTCGAGGGTCATGGACACCATCTGCGCGAGCACGTTGATGTAGTTGGTCCCGAGGATGTTGCCGACCTCGCCGAGCATCGACCGGCCGTCGGGCGTCGAGGGCTCGATGCCGTAGATGCCGCACAGCGTGCGCGCGTCGGCCTCGGGGAAGAGCAGGAGGACGATCGCCTCCATGTCGCCCACGACCGGCACGACGATGCCGTGGCGCAGCTCGTCCGGCCGCCCGGCGATCGCGACGGCGTCGGCCAGCGGCAGGACCGCCGCGGTCGGGACCGAGATGTCGACGGTCTTGCCGAGCATGGAGCCCAGAGCGGTGCCGGCGTTGCCGGATCCGATGTTGGCGAGCTCGCGCAGCGCGTCGAGTTGCAGGTCGGTGAAGGCGGTCATGGGTTCCTGGTGGGTTCAGACGGCCGCCGGGAGCACAGGGCGCTCGCCGGCCGGCACGGTGGGATGGGGGTTCTGGGTCAGCGCGTCGCAGTCGGCGAGCAGGACGATGCCGCCGTCGGAGAGCACCGCGGCACCTGAGACCGCCGCGTCCTGGGCGACGTTGGGCGGCAGCGGCCGGGTGACCAGCTCGCGCTGGCCGATGAGCTTGGAGACCGAGAGCGCGAGCGAGCGCTCGAGGCCGCGGACGATCACGACGTGCGTGTCGGGCGCCTCGGCGTCGGCGGCGTTGCCGGCCGCGGCGCCGAAGACGTCGACCGCGCGGCGCAGCGGCAGGGCCTCGTCCTTCAGGACGAGCATCTGGCGCCCGGCGACCGAGCGGATCGGGTGGTCGTCGAGGCGCATGGTGCGCTCGACGCGCTGCAGCGGGATGCCGAACGGGCGCCCGCCGGCCTCGACCAGCAGCGCCGACATGATCGCCAGCGTGAGCGGGAGGCGGATCTCGGTGACCGTCCCCTCCCCCACGACGGACGTCACCGTGACCTCGCCGCCGAGCTCGCGGATCTTGTCGCGCACTGCGTCCATGCCGACGCCGCGGCCCGACAGGGCGCCGACCTCGGCGGCCGTGGAGAAGCCGGGGGTGAAGAGCAGCTCGATCGCGGCGCGCATGTCGATCGAGGCGGCCTGCTCGGCGGGGATGAGCCCGCGCTCCACGGCGACGGCCGCGACGCGCGGGGCGTCGATGCCCGTCCCGTCGTCGGAGACCGTGATGGCGATCGAGCCGCCGGCGTGGCGGGCGGCCATCGTCAGCCGGCCGGTCGGCGGCTTGCCACGGGCGATCCGGTCGGCCGGGGTCTCCAGCCCGTGGTCGAGCGAGTTGCGGACGAGGTGCACGAGCGGGTCGCCGATCGCGTCGACGACCGTGCGGTCGAGCTCGGTGTCCTTGCCGACGAGCTCGAGCTCGACCTGCTTGCCGAGCTTGACCGCGACGTCGCGCACCAGGCGCGGGAAGCGCATGAACACGGCCTCGATCGGGATCATGCGGATCTGCATGACCATGGCCTGCAGGGCGTGCGAGCTGCGCGTGAGCTCCTGCATCGCCTGGCCGAGGCCGGGCACGTCGGCCTCCTGCGACAGCGCCTCGACGTGCGTGCGCTGCACGACCAGCTCGCCCATCAGGTGCATGAGGTCGTCGAGGCGCTCGGCGTCGACCCGGACGGTCTGGTGCTGGGCGCCGCGGCGGGCGCCGGGGGCGCGCGCGGATGCGAGGGCCGGGGCGTCGAGGTCCTCGACGGCCTGCAGCGGCCCGCCCTCGTGCACCGGGCCGGCGGTCGCCTCGGCGACGCGGGCGTCGGCGACGTCGGGGACGCTGCGGATCGCGGCGGCGACGGTCTCGATCTCGTGGTCGGTGGCCAGCAGCACCTCGACGATGCGGCCGTCGAAGCCGTCGACGTCGCTCT
This sequence comes from Conexibacter sp., assembly GCA_025964055.1. Classification (GTDB taxonomy): domain Bacteria; phylum Actinomycetota; class Thermoleophilia; order Solirubrobacterales; family Solirubrobacteraceae; genus Baekduia. The sequence continues at coordinate 2,003 of JAOPZP010000492.1, read as the reverse complement.
CGGCCGGGGTGGAGCGCAGGACGTCGCCGACCTCGCCGGCGGCGGCGAGGACCTGGAAGGCGCGGACCGCCGGCATCTGGGCGTCCTCGGCCAGCACGGCGTGGATCTCCAGGACGACGCGGCCGTCGCCGACCTCGGCCAGGCGCGGCGGCACGACGACCTCCTCGACGGGCTCGGCGACGGCGACCGGGTCGTCGTGGTCGCGCACCAGCGCGCCGAGGCGGTTGACCAGCTCGGAGGGGTCGAGGCTCTCGGCGCCGTCGGCGTCGATCGTGTCCACGGCGGCCGACAGCGCGTCCAGGCAGGCCAGCAGCACGTCGACGACCTCGCCGGTCAGCCCGGTGCCGCGCTGGCGCAGCAGCTCGAAGACGTCCTCCATCTTGTGGGTGAGGGCGGCCATGCCCTCGAACCCCATGGTCGCGGCCATCCCCTTCAGGGAATGGGCGATCCGGAAGATGGCGTCCACGGTCTGGCGGTCCTCGGGCGCCTCCTCGAGGCGGACGACGGCCAGGTTCAGCTCGAGCAGGTTCTCGCGGCACTCCGCCAGGAACATCGGGAGGTACTCGGAGGTGTCCATCACGACTTCCGGTAGACGAAGGGGAGCTCGGGCTCGAGGCCGTGCGCGGCGGGGGCCGCGACGCGCTCGGTGGCCCCGACGACCAGGCGACCGCCGGAACGCAGGCTGTGGGCCAGGCGCCCGTGCAGCGCGTCCCGCACGTCCTCGTTGAAGTAGATGACCGTGTTGCGGCAGAGCACGAGGTCGTAGGCAGCGCGCGGCGGCTGCACCTGCAGCAGGTCGCCCTGCTCGAACGTCACGAGGCGCTTGAGCTCGTCGCCGGCGTGCCAGGCCCCGTCGACCATCGAGAAGTGGGAGGCGAGCGTCGCGGTGGGGGCGTCGCGGGCGTCGTCGAGCGTGAAGACCCCGGCGCGGGCGCGCCGGACCATGCGCGCGTCGATGTCGGTGCCGAGGATCGCGACCTGCGTGCGCGGCAGGGCGCGGCGCGCGACGGCGGCCAAGGTGTAGGCCTCGGCGCCGTAGGAGCTGCCGGCGCTCCAGCAGCGCAGCCGGTGCGGGCTGGCGGCGGTCCGGGCCAGGTCGGGGAGGATCGTCTGCTCGAGCACCTCCCACTGCTCCGGGTTGCGCCAGAGCTGCGAGACGTTGATGGTGACGCGATCGAGGAAGCGCTCGAGCTCGGCCTGGTCGGCCTTCAGCAGCGCCGCGTAGCCGAGCAGGCCGTCCACGTCGCGCGTCGCGACGAACGAGCGGATGCGCCGCTCCATCTGGCCGCGCTTGTACTGCAGGAGGTCGATGCCGCAGAGGCGCCGGAACGCGCGGCAGAAGGGCTCGTAGTCGTCGGCGACGCCGCGGCCGAGCGCCGGGGTCGGCGTGGCGCTCATGAGCCGGTCTCCCCCGCGATCGCCTCGGCGAGCTCGCCGAGCGGCAGGACGTCGTCGGCCAGGCCGGCCTCGACGATGGCGCGCGGCATGCCGTAGACGGTGCAGGTCGACTCGGCCTGGGCCAGGATGCGGCCGCCGCGGGCCCGCACCTCGCGGGCGCCCTTCAGGCCGTCCTTGCCCATGCCGGTCATGACGACCAGCAGCAGGCGCTCGCCGAACACGCGCGCGGCGTCGGCGATCGTGAGGTCGGCGCGGGGGCGCAGGCCGCCGACCGCCGCCTCGTCGGTGAGTCGCGCGACGCCGTCGTCGCTCAGGCGCAGGTGGCTGCCGCCGGCCGCGAGGATCAGCGTGTCGGGGCGCAGCACCTCGCCCCCGCCGGCCTCGACCACGGTGAGCTTGGAGCTGCGGTCCAGCCGCTGGGCCAGCGAGGCGGTGAACCCGGCCGGCATGTGCTGGACGATCATCCCGCCGGAGCCCAGCGGCGAGGGCAGCGCGGGGACCAGCTCGGCCAGGGCGCGCGGGCCGCCGGTCGAGGTGGCGATGACGAGGACCCTGCGGGAGCCGGCGGGCGCGCGACGGGCGCGCAGGCGCGCGACGCCGGAGGC